>JAOUMG010000604.1 GCA_029881635.1 Paracoccaceae bacterium
GTTTCGAACATAGCTGGAACGGCGCGATACAAGCGGCGCGACTGGTCGGATTAATGGCACGAACGCTGCCCCGGAGCCCAACATGAAAGCGACCGAATTTCTGCGGACCATTGCGTTCCGTCTGTCACGTTTGGCGCGGCCACGCCCGACCGACAATGATGCGCTTGGCATTCTTGTCGCTCCCGAACAGCGGGCACAGAGCGTTGTTCTGATCTGGTCGCTCGGAATTGATGCGGCAGGCCCTGAACTGTCCCGCGCCATCACCAAGTTGGAGGGCGGCACCACGCTGGTCGTGGTCACCGACGCCTTCGATTTCCTGGTCCCGCTCTGCCGGGGCTGCCAGCTGGAGGCATTGCCTAATGCCAAGACCAGAGCCCCGGTGCACTCGCCGGACTGGCCCACCTATCTGGAACGACGCATCGCCCGCATTCGCGAAAGCTGGGGGGCAGATGCCGAAGTGGTTCTGGGACTGTCGCCGGCAGCCTTCGTTGAGGCCGCTGGGACGGGAACGTAAAATAACGCTCATGGCAGGCTCACAGACCATTCAAGCGTTGTCTGAGGGCAAGTTCGGCCTCAATCTGACCGGCAGTTACCGCATCAATTGTCGCACGCGCCCTCGCAACCAGCTCGTCGGCACCTTCAAGCTTGGCTGATTTCGCCAAAAGCGCATTCTCATAGGCCTTTTCGCCGTCGAGAGGCAGAACTTTGCCGTTCAGGTAGAGTTCGGTCAATTCGGCATAGGCTTTGAGAAATCCCCGATCGGCCGCGAGTTGCAAGAGATCGCGCACCCTGGACGGATCTTTGGACCCGTCGCCACTGTCTATCAGATCTTCGGCAAAGAAGAGGGGCGCGAACCGGTCGCCTGCGGAAATTGCCCGTTCCAGCCACGTATGTGCAGTGTCTCGATCTGGCTCGACCCCCCAACCGGCCAGATAGCTTCGACCGATGCTCGTCATTGCATCGCGCTGACCATTCGCCGCAGCGAGATTGTAAAGCGCGATCGATGCCTGATAATCTTGCGGCACCCCGATCCCCTTGCGATAAAGATCCGCCAGCGCGTTCTGCGCGTTCGCCCAACCCATGTCAGAGGCCAGCCGGTACCACAAAACACCTTCCTCGGGGGTCACCGGCACACCCGTCCCTCTGATGTACATCGACCCGATATTGGTTCTGGCCCTGAGGTTCCCTAGTGCGGCAGCCTTACGGTAATACTGACCTGCGGCGTCGTAATCGACCTCTTGTCCGATGCCCTGGATCGCCATGTAACCAAGATTGACCAGCGCAGCTGAGTATCCTTGCGCCGATGCACGTGTATAGAATGCCCGTGCCCATTCATATCTGCCAGCCACCTGCAAAATCCGGCCAAACTGAAACAACAGCCGTGGATTGTCAGGATCATTGTTGAGCGCGAATCCGCAGGCTCTGGCCGCCTCGCGGACATTGATCAGGCCTTCCCGCAAGGGAGGCGCGACATGTTGAGGGTCGGCGGGATCTGACGCCAGCCGGTCACACCGCGTGACAACCTTGCCAAGGCCGCCCGCCACGTCCGGCATAGTCTCGGGCCAAAGCGCGAAAAGCTCGGCCGGGATATCGGTTCTGGGTTCGAAAACGCTGTCCATTTCGATCTGGGCGCGTGCATCTGCCAGCGATTGCAGCGTCCCTGAAGAGACGTCCTGGTCGACAAGGACCAGTTGACGCGTCGCATCTGATTGGAGCGCCTGAATCTCCCGCATCCGTTTGCTGGCTTCCTGCACATGTCGGCTGTTCGAAAAGTTGCTGACGAATTGTGCCAGGGTTTCCGCCGTCAGATCGCTGCTCATGAAATACCAGACAATCTCGTCAAGCTGCGGCACGTCGTCCGAGACATCGGGCAACGCCACGTCGGATTGAACGGCACCCATCGGCGGATCAGTCTCGGTAGAGCCGACAACCCAAGGGATTTGCAGCCCGTCGGTGGCGATCCGGACCCCACGACGCACCGATTGCAGCGCCGAAAACACCGTCGCATTGCGTTTTTTCAGGGCCTGAATCAGCGCCAACGCATAGGGGCCATTGCCGCCGATGGGTCCGTCGAAAGCCAGTTGGCCCGCCGACGTCGAATAGGCGATGAGCGTCTGAGCATCGCCGCTTTCCTCAAAGGTGATACCTCGCTGAAAAGACGCATCAACCGAGGAAAAGGGATCGTTGCGACAGGCATCAATGATCACCAGTCGCAAGGTCTCGGACCGGCCCCCTGATCCCGGCGACGTCTTCGCCAGGACATCGCTCATCTGTACGCGTTTGGCCTCGATCTGATCCGCCGTCAATTTGTCGATATCGACGGCAAGCAGCTGAT
>JAOUMG010000605.1 GCA_029881635.1 Paracoccaceae bacterium
CGATCCTCGCCGTAAGGCTGGCGATTTATCGTCAAAACAGATCGCGGGCCTTGTCCCTATTATACGTGATGTATTGCAAGAAGCCATTGCCGCAGGGGGGTCAAGCCTACGCGATTATCGGCAGGCCGACGGGGAACTAGGTTATTTTCAGCATAGGTTTCAGGTCTATGGCCACGAAGGCAACGCCTGCTCAGTATCTGGCTGTGGGGGTACAATCCTGCGCATTCCGCAATCTGGCCGGTCAACCTTCTTCTGTCCGAATTGCCAAAGATGACTTGATCCCTGCACCAAGACTGGTAGGAGTCGCCCTCGCAAGAATGCCTGAAAGGTCCTGCCAAATGGCCTATGAGACACTGATCGTCGAGATCGAAGACTATGTTGCCCTGATCCGTCTGAACCGGCCTGACGCGCTGAACGCGCTCAATGCTAAACTGATGGACGAATTGGCAGATGCGCTGCGCTCTGCTGACAAGAACGACAAGGTGCGCTGTGTAATTATTACAGGGTCTGAAAAGGCCTTTGCTGCTGGTGCGGACATTAAGGAAATGTCGGAAAAGAGCTTTGTCGATGCTTTTACCGAAGATTTCTTCGCTGACGCGACCGAGGCTATTGCACGGTTCCGTAAGCCAATCATCGCTGCTGTATCCGGCTATGCGCTGGGCGGCGGTTGTGAATTGGCGATGATGTGCGATTTCATTCTTGCCGCTGACACGGCAAAGTTTGGTCAGCCGGAAATCAATCTGGGCGTTGTGGCAGGTATCGGCGGCACCCAGCGTCTGACCCGATTTGTTGGGAAATCCAAGTCCATGGAAATGCATCTGACCGGGCGCTTTATGGATGCCGCAGAAGCAGAGCGATCGGGGCTTGTCAGCCGCGTGGTTCCAGCGAACAAGCTGATTTCTGAGGCAATGAACACTGCACGCAAGATCACCGAAAAATCTGCCCTGGCGGTGATGATGGCCAAGGAAGCCGTCAATCGCAGCTATGAGACAACGCTGAGCGAAGGCATCCTTTATGAGCGTCGGGTATTTCATGCGCTTTTCGCAACCGAGGACCAGAAAGAGGGCATGCAGGCCTTTTTGGAAAAACGCGAACCGCAGTTTCGCGACAAATAGCGCAAAAACCTGCTGACGCCTTGTTGACTTATGCCCGAGTCAGGCCTAGAAGCGCGGCTTCAGATTGACCCGAACCGACATCGGAACCCGATACATGGCTAATACCGCCCAGTCTAAGAAACGCGCCCGTCAGAACGAGACCCGCTTTGCCATAAACAAAGCGCGCCGTTCGCGCATTCGCACCTTCCTGCGTAAAGTTGAGGAAGCCATTGCTTCCGGCAGTCAGGAATCTGCAACCGCAGCTTTGCGCGCTGCCGAGCCTGAATTGGCCCGCGGTGTGACCAAAGGTGTTTTGCACAAGAATCTGCTAGCGCGCAAAATGTCGCGCCTGTCAGCCCGCGTAAAAGCGCTCGCTGCCTGATAGAATAGCCAATTCTAGCTTGTTTTGGGACGTAACCTGCAGGTTGCGTCCTTTTGCATTTGGTTAACATTTGTTGCGCCTGTGATCCATTTGCATAGCCCACGGGATTCGTCCCAACAAAGAGTGAGTCAAGCGCGAAGATCAGTTGCGGCAATGCTTGTAACCTTGCTAGCGTCACCAAGCGATTCACATCGTCCTGGGGGGACACAAGGTAACTTCAGATTCGGCCAATTGCTGCAAACTGGCTAGATCTGTGCGCGCGTCGTGTATTTTGGCGCTGCTATCCTGTTCGTGTGCGGTCAGTAACACTGATTGCATATCATGCAGGCCGCGGGATTTCGGCTGACCTTTATCGGGCCGGTTCTGTTGTTGCCATGTCCAAAACCCCACGCCCCCCGAAGGGGAGCGGCCCAGACCGGATTGTGCTTATTCCGGGTCTGACGGTCGGATTCAGATTGTGAAAGCGGAGAATGAACGGATCGCCACAACTGGCGACGACCAGCGCAGCTGCTGTGCGGGGGACATAAATGGGCGTGGGCAAAAGATGACCGAAGACTCTTGGGGACGAGTACGTGACGAACTTATTAAGACGGTGGGCAAAAACAACTTTGCTTCTTGGATAGAACCGTTGAGCTTGTCGGAGTTGAAGGACGGCATCGCCCGCTTTCATGTGCCGACGAATTTCATGCGCGACTGGGTGTCACGTAATTTCGCCGAACAGATCCGCCAACAGTTGATCAAGGCGGGCGAGGTGGTGGACCGCGTTGAGTTTCTGGTGGCACCCACCCGCGCCGTGCCGATCGCCAAGATCACCAACCCCAGCACAAAGCGCAGCCCTCGTGCCGCCTCCAACAAC
>JAOUMG010000047.1 GCA_029881635.1 Paracoccaceae bacterium
CACCGCCTCGATGGCTGCACGTTCGTCATCGGTAAGATCGCCATCCCAGCCCAGATCCATCAGCATCTGCATGGTAAACTCAGGATAACCATCCTGAATTTCAGAACCGACTGAATAGACACCTTCGGCCAGAAGGTTTTCGCCGTCCCGTTCCACACCAAAGCGGGCGCGGAAGGTCAGGCCACCTTTGGAGACCGGCAATGACATATCGTAAAGGTTCGCTGTGCCTGGATGCTTCATCTCCGGCGTGCCCCAGCAGGGCCATGGCAGACCGTAGAATTCGCCATCCGCAGGACCGCCATTGGCACGCAGCGTCGTCTTGTCGAACGTGTGCTGGTTTGCCATGTGCAGCTTGATCCGCTCTGGCGATTGACCCGTATAGCCAACGGTCCACATGCCGCGGTTAAACTCGCGGGTGATATCCTCGACCACGGGTTCGCCGTCCTTCACTTCGATATTGCGGAAGAGACGGTCCGCGAAACCGAACTTGTCTGCGAATTTGGCGATGATGGTCTGGTCCGGCAGGCTTTCAAAAACAGGCGCCACAACCCGGTCGCGCCACTGGAGCGAGCGGTTTGAGGCGGTGACAGAGCCTGAGGTTTCGAACTGTGTCGATGCCGGCAGCAGGTAAACGCCGTCTTCGCGGTCATGAAGTACCGCCGATACTGTTGGATATGGGTCAACGACTACCAGCATATCCAGCTTTTCCATTGCGGTTTTCATTTCCGCGCCACGGGTTTGCGAGTTGGGTGCGTGGCCCCAAAGCACCATGGCGCGAACATTATCGTTCTGGTCCATGTTGGCCTTGTCTTCCAGCACGCCGTCGATCCAGCGGCTGACCGGAATGCCGTTGGTATTCATCAGGCTGATAGGATTGCCGTCCTTGTCCTTGGCGTCGTTGCCGTCGGCGTCCTTGAGGTTGACAAACTGACCTTTCAGCCAGTCGAGATCCTCGCCCCAAACGCGCGACCAGTGCGCCCAGGAACCGGGCGCCAGCCCGTAGTATCCCGGCAAGTCGTGCGAAAGAACGCCAAGGTCGGTCGCTCCTTGCACGTTATCATGGCCGCGGAAGATGTTGGTCCCACCGCCCGATGTGCCCATGTTGCCCAGCGCCAGCTGCAGCACACAATATGCGCGGGTATTGTTGTTGCCATTTGTGTGCTGGGTTCCACCCATGCACCAGATCACGGTGCCAGGACGGTTGTTGGCCAGCGTGCGGGCCACTCGCTCCATCTGGCTGCCCGGAACACCGGTTACACGTTCCGTTTCTTCGGGCGTCCACTTTTTCACTTCTTCGCGGATCTGATCCATCCCCCAAACGCGGGTGCGGATGAATTCTTTGTCTTCCCAACCATTCTCGAAGATGTGCCACAGAAGACCCCAGATCAGCCCAACGTCTGAACCGGGCCGCATGCGTACATATTCGTCGGCATGGGCCGCCGTGCGGGTGAACCGCGGGTCACAAACGATCAGGGGTGCGTTGTTTTCTTCTTTGGCTTTCAGGAGGTGCAGCAGCGATACAGGATGCGCCTCGGCCGGGTTGCCGCCGATCAGAAAGATCGCCTGCGATTTGTGAATGTCGTTATAAGAGTTGGTCATGGCGCCGTAGCCCCAGGTATTCGCAACCCCTGCAACCGTTGTCGAATGGCAGATCCGGGCCTGGTGATCGACGTTATTGGTGCCCCAATAGGCCGCGAATTTGCGGAACAGATAGGCCTGCTCGTTCGAATGCTTTGCCGATCCGAGCCAGTAGACACTGTCCGGACCGCTTTCGCCACGGATCGCCAGCATCTTGTCGCCAATCTCGTTGATGGCGTCGTCCCAGCTCATCCGTTTCCAGACACCGCCCTCTTTCTTCATCGGGTATTTCAGGCGACGTTCACCATGCGCATGTTCGCGCACTGCTGCCCCTTTGGCGCAATGTGCACCCAGGTTGAACGGGCTGTCATAGCCCGGTTCCTGACCGACCCAGACACCGTTGTCGACCTCGGCCAATACCGTGCAGCCGACCGAACAATGGGTGCAGATCGACTTGATCGTCTGAACCGCGCTATTGGCCGCCGTCTGAGCAGTGGCCCGCGTTACAGTCCCGCCGGTCGCGCCCAAAGCCGCCAATCCGCCAATGGCAAGACCGGAGCCGCGAAGAAATGCGCGCCGATCAACTGACATGGCACCTTTCGGGGCCGTGAAGGCGTTGGCTTGCGAATGACGTGCCACGCCGCTGGTCTTTTTCCTCAGCATTGTCGTCTCCCTTGCTGGACCGGTCTCATGCACCGGTGGGCTGGGTTGTTACTTGCCTGTCCGTTCTAAAAACCGTCATCAGGCATTTGCGAAAATTCTAGAAACGCGCGCTTTCGAAATAGGCGCGCGTATGGGCGGTATCCTGAAGACCCGAGCCTTTGCTGCTGGTTTCGGCCGCTTCGGCTTCGGTCCCGCTCAGCGCTACGGCAGCAACGGCTGCGGGCGCAGATACGGAAGCCAGTTTCAGAAAGTCTCGGCGGCTGTTCTCTGCTTTGCCGGTTTTCTTGCTCATCGGATTACCTCCTTCGTTTTGTCGTTTTGGCGGATCCTTCCGCCGGCTTTGGTCCGGGCCACTAACTTTGCCCACAATCTCAATACTTCGTCACGTTCCCATCAACCGGAACGCTTCGCGTTCAATCTCCATAAAGTGTCGTCCAACCGCACCTACAGGCGCATAAAGCACTGATCCCTTGGCCCCCTCGAGATCGGCAAAGAAATGCAGGGCCCAAGGCGCGATGTGCTTGTTAAAGAATTCTCTTTGGCGTGCTAGCGTGGCCGGGCCACCAAACTGCCCGGCGATCAGGCCAGCCATCATTTCCATCAGGCTGGCAATATTGTCTTCGGGTTCAAATACGTTGGGGGCCCGGTTGATACCAATCCCCGCCATGTCCTTGCGCAAAAGCGCCAAAGGCTTTTCGTTCAAGAACCCGGTCATGTAATAGCTCGCGTAAGGCAGCAATTCGCCGCGTCCAAGACCAATGAAGAGGTTGTGGAATTCGCGTTCTGCGGCATCCGGGCCAGATTGCTTGGCTAGTTTGGCCAGAGTGGTTATGGACCGGCCAAGTGGCGTATCGTCGCCCGTCAGCAAGGCAGTCTGTGCCAGCAGGGCCGCATCCGGTGGGCCCGCCAGCAAAGCGGATAGGTACCCGTAGAGATCCGCACGCAGTTGATCCTCTTCGGCGATTGTCTGCGGCGCTGCTGCGCTGGTCTGGGTCATCGTATTTCCCCGCCAGTATTTTCGGCGAAAGCAAAGCGCATGTGCCGCCGGAGGGGCTGAACCTGTTCGGGTTCAGCAATGTCTTCTTTAGGGGCGTCTTCCGGGTTTCTGTCGGTAGCTTCATCAGCCAGCATCATCACGGGTTCGGCTTCTATTTCTTCCGCCACGTCTGCGTTGATAATATCGTCGGTTGCGGCCTCTGCCATATCGGTCAAATTCTCAGCCTGACGGGCCATTTCCTGAACATGGTGAAGCATACCCTTGCCAACCTGATAGGCGGATTTCATGTCGGGCATGATCGTGGCGGCATCGGAAAAGTCGTCATCATGATCAAGCAAACCGTCAAGGTTGGCCAAGACAGGGTTTGACCGCCACAAGACCCGTAAGGCCCGGCGGCGAAGACGTTCTGGTACCGAAGCGCGCATGAAAGCAGCGAAATCATCGCCAGCGATCATGTCATCCGGGTCTTTCAACCCCAATTCCTCGAGTATCTGTGCGTCAGTCTTTTCGGCCTGTGCAGCCTCTATCGCTTGTTGGGCTTCAGCGGCTATCTCAGATTCGCGCGCGGCGATTTCAGCGGCGGCTTCGGCCTCTACTGCCGCCCGTCGGCGCGACCAGAAGTTAGTTGGGGCCTGCGTACCGTCCATTACGCGCCCCCTGCGTTGACTGGGCGCGGCGCGCGGTAAACATCCGATGCCTGCCGGATGCGGGCATCGCCTTTGCCATCTTCGATCAGATCGACACGCTGACGATCACGGCGGCGTTTGATAAAGGGTTCGTCAACATGGTGGGCGGCCACAAAACTTCGAATCCAGGCGATAAGACCTTCGGGCATCGGCACCAATTCAATCAGCCCGTCGCCGCTATCCATATAGTCCTGGCCTTCATATGCAGAAGCCGTAACCAAAGTTGGTTCATAGGGAAAATCGGATTTGGGGTCTGTGCTGTCGCGTAAAACGACAACAATACCGGGGGATTTGGCAGCAAGTGTCACCTGATAGCCTTCGGTGTCAGTCGAAAACAGCTCCAGTTCCAGCGTGCTTGCGTGGTATTCAACCGCATCCCCATCGCGGCGCAATTCGCGCCAATGGGCGGGGGCAGCGCCCGGCAACACGGCCACGACCTTCCAAGCCCAAGCAGCCCAGCGGGTAACGCCAGGCGTTTTGCGAATGACTATTCCAAGCGGCATGGATGCACGGACAAGCGCCATGTCTTTCCTTGTTCCTCCCCAACGGACCATCTTAACGCGGTCCGCTTGGCTAAGACTGCGCCCAACCCGCCCTCTGGCCAAACGTTTTTTTCCGAATCAGTGAAATTCTTTGGCCGGGCCAGTTTGCAGGGACAAAATGTCCACTTCGCGGGAGTCTTTGCACCGCAGGCTAGACGAACTGTCCGCGACGCCCAAACCCAGTGTTTTGGTCAGGTATTTTTACCACCTAAAATGGCTTCTCGACGCGCCCAGACCTGATTCGCGCTTTACGTCGTGGCTCCTTTCATGCCTAGCTTCGGTGCGCTCAGGGCCCAAACCACCGGGGCTACGCCATTGAATCAGAGGGAAAAATGGCCAAGCACTTGATTTTATGCGATTGTCTGGGAAGCCAGAAAATCGATGCGGCAAAACTGTCGCAGGCGACAGGCTTGAAATGCTCGCGGATTCACACGGCTCTTTGCACACACGAAACTGCGGTGGCTGCGAAAGCGATCTCAGCGGGTGATGCGGTGATAGCCTGCCAGCAGGAACAGGCACGGTTCGAAGAAATCGCCGCCGATCTGAATGCGCAGACCCCAAAGTTCGTCGATATTCGCGACCGCGCCGGATGGAGCGATGACAAGCCGACGGCTCCCAAAATGGCGGCTTTGGTCGCCGAGGAGTTGCTCGAAGCACCCGCAACAAAGACTGTTGATGTCATTTCCGGTGGAATGTGTCTGATCATCGGTGCGGCTGCAGTGGCTCTTCCTGCTGCTGAACAGTTGGCCGACGCCTTGACTGTGACTGTTTTGCTGACAGACAAGGGCGATCTACCCTTGTCGCGCAAATTCGAAATCATCTGCGGCAAGAATCTGCGCGCGACCGGAACCTTGGGCAACTTCCGCATCCAGCTTGACGCGCTGGAGCAACTTGAACCGGGTGGGCGCGGTGACATGGCCATGTCCGCCCCACGCGACGGGGCCGAAACCCGCTGTGATATCATTCTTGACCTGACCGGCGGAACACCGTTGTTTCCCGCCCCGCAGAAACGTGACGGATATCTGCGCGCCGATCCGGGCAACCCGGTGCTTGTTGCCAGCGCTGTGTTTGAGGCAGGCCAGCATGTTGGTACGTTCGAAAAGCCGCTGTTTATCAGCCTGGACGATCATCTTTGCGCCCATTCACGGGCGGGGCAGACTGGCTGCACGCGTTGTCTTGACGTGTGCCCGACCGGGGCGATTAGCCCGGATGGTGACTTTGTTGCGATTGACCCGATGGTCTGCGCAGGATGCGGTGCCTGTTCGGCGCTATGCCCATCGGGGGCAATCAACTACGACGCGCCGCCCGTATCACATCTTTTCCGGCGCATTCAGGTCCTGGCAGAAACCTATCTGGCTGCTGGCGGCATCAATCCACGGCTGTTGGTCCATGATATGGATCACGGGACCGAAATGATTGGCCTTGCAGCACGCTACGGGCGCGGCCTGCCTGCCGATGTGATTCCTCTGGGTGTCGAAGCCTTGGCTGGGGTCGGGCATGCAGAAATGCTCGCGGCACTGGCAATGGGGTTTTGCGCAGTCGACATATTGCTGGCGCCGAAGACAGAACTCGATGTGATGGCGCGCGAATGTGCGTTGGCAATGGCGATGGGCGGAACTGACCGCCTGCAACTACTCGATATTGCAGATCCCGAGGAATTGTCGGCAACGCTTTATGCAGCGCGGGGCAACCCGCTTGCCATAACGACCATCCTGCCTATGGGCAGCCGCCGCCAGATAGCACGGCTGGCGGGGAAAGCTCTAAACCCCGACGCGGCGGCTCCGCTGCCGCTGCCTGACGGTGCGCCCTATGGGGCGGTAATTGTCAATCAGGATAGCTGTACTCTTTGTCTTTCCTGTGCATCACTTTGCCCTTCCGGCGCGCTCTTGGATAACCCCGACAAACCACAGCTCAGGTTTCAGGAAGATGCCTGCCTTCAATGCGGGATCTGCGCGACGGTATGCCCGGAAAACGCCATCACGCTGGAACCGCGCTTTGATCCCAGCGATTCTGCATATGGGCAGCAGGTTCTGAACGAAGAAGAGCCCTTTTGCTGCATCGAATGTGGCAAGGCCTTTGGGGTCAGATCGACCGTTGAAAAGATCATGGAAAAACTTGCCGGCAAACATTCAATGTTTACCGAAGGCGGCGCTGGGCGTTTGATTCAGATGTGCGATGACTGTCGTATTCAGACCCAGTATCACAGCACCAACAATCCCCTGAGTTCACATGAACGGCCAAAGGTGCGCACGACCGACGACTATCTTAGCAAACGCCGGGATCATTGATGCGACTTTCAGTTGTTGGAAACGGGCGCCCCGAGGTCAGCAGGTTCCAGCCCGGCAGCATAGGCTTGGATTGCCTCGACCTCTGTTTGGGACAATTCGACGGGATGGATCGCCGGGGGAAACGCCGGATCAAAAGGCGGGCTAATGTCTTCGACCCTCAGAAATGCCGGGTGTGGGTTCAGCGCATAAAAGGCCAAAAACCTTTCGTCCCAGTCAGCCAGCGCCCTCAGCGCCCGGAAGGAAGGTGTCGATCCGATGCCCATACCCGAACGGTCGGCGCGAACCCGGTGGCAGCGTCCACAGTGGTTTTCGGCCAGCGCCTCGCCAAGCCGGGCATCGCCCTCAAAGGTGATTGTGACAACAGCCGTCTCTTGCGGCGCACGGCTAAAAGAGAGACCTTCAGCGGGCGTGAAAGCAGCAATCGCGGTTTGACCGATATCGGATGCCAACCAATCAGCAAATTTCACAGCCGCCGAATTGGTCGTCACCATGACCAGCGCAAAGGTTCTATCACCCCTGGCCATGATGGCGTGTCCTTCGTTGCCCGCAGGGTTGATCATCAGATCGGCCTCGCTGGGCACCAGTTCTGCCCGGCGCCCGGTTTTCAGGGCAAAGCGCGGCAGCAAGTAGGCCATAAGCCCGGATGCCTCAAGTTCAGCATCGACTTGCAAACGGAATTCACGCTCATCCTGCGCCCGCCCCGTTTGGGCGAGATTAACCAAAATGAGCACCAGGACAAAAATCTTTCGCAAGGTTGCGGCCCCCTCGCCAGCAAGGCTAGCCACGCCAGCACCCACCGGTCAACTACAACCATGACATCAGGAGACCCCAATGAATGACGAATTCAATATGTCGATGCGCAAGTTCCTGAAGCAGGTCGGCGTCACCTCGCAACAGGCCATCGAAACCGCGATGCGCAATGCTGGCGATGCCAAAGGCAAAACCTTCGTTGCCCGCATGGAATTGAGAATAGACGGGCTGGACATGACCCATGTCGTTGAAGGCGAAATAAAAGGCCCCTCGGAATGAGCCAGACGCGCGACGATGTGTTGAATGTCCTGCGTGGCATCACCGACCCGATAAGCGGGCAGGATATCGTAACAGCCGGACTTGTCCGCGCATTGACCGTCGATGGCGGTACAGTCCGTTTCGTGATGGAGATCGACCCGGCCCGCGCCAAGAAGATGGAGCCTGTTCGCGCCGAAGCAGAGGCGGCTGTTAAGGCGATGGCGGGGGTTGAGACTGTTTCCGTCGTCATGACCGCCCACGCAGCAGCCATTGCGCCACCTGATCTGAAGATGAAATCGGCCAAGCCGCAGGGGCCTGAAAAAATTGCCGGTGTCGACCGCATTCTGGCGATCGCGTCGGGCAAGGGGGGTGTTGGCAAATCCACAGTTGCGGCCAATCTTGCCACCGCACTGGCTGCCGAAGGGCGACGCGTCGGGCTTTTGGACGCCGACGTCTATGGTCCTTCCCAGCCGCGCATGCTGGGCGTTTCGGGGCGGCCAGCCTCACCTGACGGCAAGACAATTCTGCCACTGCGCAATCACGGCGTCACGCTGATGTCGCTGGGTCTGATGACACAGGAAGATGAAGCGGTTGTCTGGCGCGGGCCCATGCTTATGGGTGCATTGCAGCAGATGTTGTTTCAGGTTCAGTGGGGCGCGCTTGATGTGCTGATCGTCGATCTGCCGCCCGGCACCGGTGATGTGCAGATGTCCCTGACCCAAAAGGCTAATGTCGACGGCGTCATAATAGTCTCCACACCGCAGGATATTGCGCTTTTGGATGCGCGCAAGGGTATAGACATGTTCAACAAGATGGGTACGCCCATCATTGGCATGATTGAAAACATGGCCGTGCATGTCTGTTCCAAATGCGGAAATGAAGAACACATTTTTGGCCATGGTGGCGTTCGGGCGGAGGCGGAAAAGCTCGGCGTGCCGTTGCTTGCTGAGATACCGCTGCACCTCGACATCCGGACAACTTCAGATGGTGGTGCGCCGATCGTCGTGTCAAAAAGCGCGTCACCGCAGGCACAGGCCTTCCGTAAACTCGCACGCCATCTGATTACGGCCGGCCAAGCATGACACTGATCCCGTCCTTCCCGCCACTGCTTACAGGATTGGCGACGGGTCCGGCGAACCCTTTTTCCGTCGCTG
>JAOUMG010000606.1 GCA_029881635.1 Paracoccaceae bacterium
CCGCAACGACGATATGATCATCAGTGCGGGTTACAACATTGCCGGTCCGGAGGTGGAGGCAGCACTTCTTGCGCATGAGGCGGTAGCCGAATGCGCCGTGGTCGGAGCACCGGACGAAGTGCGGGGGCAGATCGTGGAAGCACATGTGGTTCTCAACGTGGGTACTACGGCGAGTGACGCGCTGGCCAAAGTCTTGCAAGACCACGTAAAGGCCAGCATCGCCCCCTATAAGTACCCGCGCCGTATTGTGTTTTGTGAGGCATTGCCCAAAACTCCGACCGGGAAAATCCAGCGGTTTTTGCTGAAAAGTAGGGGGGCGTGACTAGGGACAGAGATACGCGGCAAAGTATTGAAAGCGTTGTCAGTCTTTGGCAGGATTAAAATGTAACATCCTATAATCACAGTAAAATAATCAGATGAACAAGGGAGTGAAACAATGAAACTGAAATCAATGGCGCTGGCGGCATCCTTGCTGGCACTGGCATCAGGTGCCTTTGCAGGGCCGGTCAAGGTCGGCATGATCACCACGACGTCGGGCGGAGGCGCAGGGCTGGGCATCGACGTCCGTGATGGATTCATGCTGGCGGTCAAGCAATCGGGCAATACCGATATCGAAGTGATCATCGAGGACGATCAGCGAAAGCCGGATATCGCCGTGCAACTTGCCGACAAGATGATCCAGTCTGACAAGGTCGATGTGCTGACCGGTATCATCTGGTCCAACCTCGCGATGGCGGTTGTGCCGGGTGCAGTGGCACAGGGCAAGTTTTACCTCTCGCCGAATGCAGGGCCTTCGGCCCTGGCAGGAGCAGGCTGCGACAAGAACTATTTCAACGTCGCCTGGCAGAATGATAACTTGCATGAAGCAGCCGGAGCTTATGCAAATTCAGTAGGTTACGCGAACAGCTTCATCCTCGCGCCAAACTATCCAGCCGGAAAGGACGCGCTGACCGGCTACAAGCGGTTCTACAAGGGTGCGGTTGCGGGCGAGCTTTATACCGAGCTTGGGCAAACAGACTATGCTGCCGAAATCGCCCAAATCCGCGCCTCCGGTGCTGATAGCGTCTTTTTCTTCCTGCCCGGCGGCATGGGGATTTCGTTTCTGAAGCAATATGCCGATAGCGGCGTCGGCCTGCCTGTCGTGGGCCCGGCTTTCAGCTTCGATCAGGGTATCTTGCAGGCCGTTGGCGCGGCGGCGCTGGGCGTGGTGAACACTTCGCAATGGAACAAGGACATCGACAATGCTGCCAACAAGGCCTTTGTCGAAAGCTTCCAGGCAGAGTATGGCCGTTTGCCATCGCTTTATGCCAGCCAGGGTTTTGACACTGCCAATCTGCTTTTGAGCGCGATGGCCAAGGCCGAGGTTACGGATGCCGATGCCTTCCGTGCGGCACTTGAGGCGGCAGATTTCACCAGTGTCCGGGGCGATTTCAAGTTCAACACCAACCATCACCCGATCCAGGATATCTACGCGCGCGAGGTGATTCAGGAAGGCGACATATTCACCAATAAAATCATTGGTGTGGCGCTTGAAGATCATGCAGACGCCTATGCGGCTGACTGCAAGATGTAAACGGTACGGCCCGGGCGGGAAAAGCACCCGCCCGGGCCGCAGCACAAGGTTTTCCCATGTCCATGATCTTGCTGGCCGAACAGGTCCTGAACGGGCTGCAATTCGGGGTGATGCTGTTTTTGATGGCCTCAGGCCTGACGCTGGTTTTTGGCGTCATGGGGTTGATCAATCTGGCACATGGCTCGCTTTACATGATCGGCGCGTTTGCGGCGGCTGTTGTGGCGGGCGCGACGGGATCGTTCTTGCTGGCGTTGGCGGCGGCGCTGGCGATATCTGCGGCGGCGGGTGGTTTGGTAGAGATGGTGGTGATCCGCAGGCTTTATGCACGTGATCACCTTGATCAGGTTTTGGCGACATTCGCCCTGATCCTGATTTTTTCGGAAGGCACGCGCTGGGTCTTCGGCTCCTTTCCGCTTTACCTCGATATTCCGCGCTACCTTGCCGGGCCGGTGACACTGCCCGGAGGCATCCAATACCCGCTTTACCGTCTGACACTGATTGCGGTGGGCCTGTTGGTAGCCTTTGGGCTTTTTGGTCTGATCGCCCGGACGCGGCTTGGCATACGCATCCGCGCCGGTGAAAGTGACCGGGAAATGATTGCCGCACTTGGCGTCGATATTTCAAGGCTTTACACGATAGTCTTCGCGTTAGGCGCAAGCCTTGCGGGGTTGGCGGGTGCTTTGGTCGGCGCCATACAGTCGGTGCAGGTCGGCATGGGCGAACCGGTTTTGATCCTCGCCTTCGTTGTAAT
>JAOUMG010000607.1 GCA_029881635.1 Paracoccaceae bacterium
CCCCATCGGTCCGTGAACTTCGGCGACCCCGAGGCCGCCGGCAAAGCGTTCGCCGATATAGGGTTGATCGATGATGCCAAAAACCGGGCCTTCGGCATCCGCCACGGAAATAAGCACACCCCAAGTCGGCGTTCCCGACAGGTAGCTGCGGGTGCCGTCAATTGGATCAAGCACCCATGTCAGCCCGGACGTGCCGGGTTTCGCCCCGAATTCCTCGCCCAGAATGGCGTCATTCGGGCGCCGCTCGGCCAGAATTTCGCGCATGCGCTGTTCCGATGCCCTGTCGGCGATTGTCACGGGATCGAAATGGAACAGCTCTTTGTTTTCAGCCGAAAGCCCGTCTGCCCGGAAATGTTCGAGCGTCGCTAAACGGGCAGCATCAGCCAAGGCATGTGCAGTCGCAATCAGCGCCAGGCGCTCAGTATCGGAAACGCGGGTCATAGGGGCCTCACTTTGTTGGCAAAGCGGTAGCCCCAGACCGAGGGGGAGGTCAAGGCGCCTCAGGCTGCGTCAGACAGAACCTTGGCGAGGTCGAACAGACGGCGGCGCTGTGGTTCGGGAATGGAGTAATACGACCGCACCAGCATCAGCGCCTCTTTATCGGCCATGATATCGCCCGCAATTTCGACGGATTCCGGGTTTCGCGCCTCAAGACCTTCGAAGAAAAAGCTGATCGCTACATCCAGCGCCTCGGAAATATCCCAAAGCCGTGACGCAGAAACCCGGTTCATGCCAGTTTCATACTTCTGTATCTGCTGGAATTTGATGCCAACCTGATCTGCCAGCTGTTGCTGGGTCATGCCGACCATCCACCTGCGATGACGGATGCGTTTGCCCACGTGAACGTCTACGGGATGTTTCATTGTCGACTCCATTTTTGCGTCACTAGTTATACAAGCAATTTTTATGCCAAACTCATCACATATGTGAGTTTTCCACAAAAAAGTTAAATTTTTTTCAAATCAGACCCATCTTGGGGATAACCCTAGGTCAACTCTCTTGCCGGAGCACTCTCACCTTATGAGATTCTACCAAAAAAGTGACTCGCCTATAGATTATTTGCGTTATGCATTGCAAATTGCGAAAAAGTGAATCTGTTCATTGCATTCTGCAAAGCCCGGCATCTGGCGCACCCCCACTGCCAGTATCGCAATGGCAGGGTATTCGTGCGTCGCGGCAGATGGGATCTAGCTTTATCCTGAAGCCTAAACCCTGGACCGAGGATGCGGAACTTTGTTCGAGATGATCGGATTCAGTTTCCCTGCCTGTTTGAATAACAATAGTATGGCCCGACCCTGAACTAGGCCCAGAAATGAAATCTCTACAGATCCAGAACTTTGGCTCAGCGCCAGTACTCCGCGATATTCCTCGGCCCAGCCCGGGCCCCGGTGAAGCGTTGATCAAAATCGCTGCCTGCGGATTGAATTTTGCCGATCTTCTGATGATCGACGGAAAATATCAGGAACGCCCGCCACTGCCTGTCACACTGGGCATGGAACCGGCTGGCGTTGTCGAAGCGCTTGGCCCTGAGACCACCGGACCCGCGCCGGGAACGCGGGTTGCTGTCTATGCCAATTCCGGCGGGCTGTCCGAATTCGGCTGCTTTCCTGTCGAACGGTGCCGGCAGTTGCCCGCAGGGATGCCGTTTGACGATGCCGCCGCCATGCAGATCACTTATGGTACCAGCCATGTGGCACTGGACCATCGGGCCCGTTTGCAACCCGGTGAAACGCTACTGGTGCTGGGCGCGGCGGGCGGTGTGGGCCTGACCGCTGTTGAAATCGGCAAGCTCATGGGCGCGCGTGTGATCGCCTGTGCCCGTGGCGCCGAAAAACTGGCCATCGCGCGCAATGCCGGGGCAGATCACCTGATTGACAGCGAAACCGACGATCTGCGCGGGGCCATCAAGGCGCTTGGCGGTGCCGATGTGGTCTATGATCCGGTCGGCGGCGATCAGTTTGATGCGGCGTTCCGCGCCACCCGACCCGGTGGGCGCATCGTTGTGATCGGCTTTGCCAGCGGCAGGGCTCCGCAGATTGCGGCCAATCATCTTCTGGTCAAGAACATATCGGTTATCGGG
Organism: Paracoccaceae bacterium; assembly: GCA_029881635.1. Taxonomy (GTDB): domain Bacteria; phylum Pseudomonadota; class Alphaproteobacteria; order Rhodobacterales; family Rhodobacteraceae; genus Albidovulum. The sequence continues at coordinate 2,081 of JAOUMG010000607.1, forward strand.
CTTTACTGGGGCGGTTATCTGAACTTTCAGCCGGAGATATTGAACCAGAGCCTTACCACCCTTCTTGGCTGGTATCGCGAGGGCAGGATAAAACCCCATATCAGTCACAGATTGCCGCTGGCGCGTGCGAATGACGCGCTTGATCTGCTGCGGGCCCGCAAATCCAGCGGCAAAGTAGTGGTGACGATCTGAGGTTACTCTGCTGCTTCCAGCATCAATCCGCATCTCGCATCGCCATAGCT
>JAOUMG010000608.1 GCA_029881635.1 Paracoccaceae bacterium
TTTGTGCCGAGGGCATCTGCGCCAGCGCGACAGAGGGCAGCCAGAACGCGGCGCAAAGCAGAAACAGAATGGCTCGCCTAGTCATTTCCGTACAATCAGCGTCTGTCCGGTCATCTCCGGTGGCAGTGGCAGGCCCAGGAGATCCAGCAGCGTCGGCGCCAGATCCGCAAGGCGACCGTTGCGAAGACTGACCGCGCCCGGCCCACCGATCAACGCTACTGGCACCGGATTGGTCGTATGCGCCGTGTGCGGCCCACCGGTGACCGGGTCTATCATGGTTTCGCAATTTCCGTGATCGGCGGTCAGGATCATCGCACCGCCGGTCTTTTCCAGTGCGGCCAAGGCCCGCGCAAGATCACGGTCAACTTCTTGGCAGGCTGCAATTGCCGCTGGAAGGATACCGGTGTGACCGACCATATCCGGATTGGCATAATTCACGACGATGAGATCGTAGCCCTTTTCAATGGCACCAACCAAATGGTCCGTTACCTCGGGGGCGGACATTTCGGGTTGCAAGTCATAGGTCGCCACTTTCGGAGACCTTGGCATGAACCTGTCTTCCCCGCTCTCGGGGGTTTCCTTTCCGCCATTGAGAAAGAACGTCACGTGCGGGTATTTTTCCGTTTCGGCCAACCGGAATTGTGTCAGCCCATGCCGGGCAACCCATTCCCCCAGCGTGTTGACGATGGTTTGCTTGGGGTAGGCGGCGGTCATGAATGTGTCATGGGCCTTTGAGTAGTCCACCATCCCGAGAAGGGCCGCCCAAACCGGGCGGACACCCCTGTCAAAGCCATCGAAATCATCCGCACCGATGGCCAGCATGATTTCCCGTGCGCGGTCGGCACGGAAATTGAGGCAGAAAAAACCATCGCCGTCCGTTGCCCCGCCATAGGAACCGATGACACTGGGCGCGATGAACTCATCTGTTTCACCGCGTGCATGTGCGGCGCTGACGGCGGCCGGACCGGAAGGGTAGGTTTCGCTGGCAGTGGCAGAGCTATCGTCGACAGTGCCACCGGTGCCCTTGACCATGGCGCGGTAGGCCCGTTCTACCCGGTCCCAGCGGTTGTCACGATCCATCGCCCAATAGCGTCCGGTCACCGTTGCCAACCTGACCTTCGCGGGCAGTCGTGCGGTCAACTCAGCGACAAAGCCATCTGCGGAGACGGGTGGTACGTCGCGCCCATCGGTGATGGCATGAAGTGCCACGGGAACCCCCGCATCCGAAACCATTTTGCAAGCAGCGATCACGTGGTCGATATGCCCATGTACGCCGCCGTCAGATATCACGCCCATCAGATGGGCTGTGCCACCGGATGCTTTCAGCTTTTCGATGAAGGCCGCGATTGATTTGTTGGCAAAAAAGCTGCCATTCTCGATGGCCAGGTCGATTTGACCAAGGTCCATCGCCACCACGCGACCCGCGCCGATATTCGTGTGCCCGACCTCTGAATTGCCCATCTGACCGGATGGCAGCCCGACATCCGGGCCGTGTGTTATCAGTTGCGCATTGGGGCAGGTCGCCATGATCCGGTCATAGGTTGGCGTCTGCGCAAGGGCCACTGCGTTTGCTTCCCGCTCCGCACGTAGCCCCCAACCATCGAGGATGCACAGAATAACAGGTTTGGGGCGTGGCATGGTCATTCCTTCTGTCTCGCGGTTCATCTTCTAGGCCTGTCGCAGGTTGTGGGCAACCGGCTAGCGCAGATGTGTCCCGGGCCCAATTGGCGAAGGCATTGTTGTGGCAGTTGTCGACAGGGTTGCATCCGGTCAGGATTCCGCTGACGATGCCGCCTGTTCAGAATGCTGATGGGGTTTACGGCATGGATATCGCGGCGCTTTTGATCTTTGCAGGGGCGCTGGCTATCGCTGCAGGATCGCCCGGCCCCAGTATAGCAGCGCTGGTGGCGCGAGTATTGGCCCGCGGGCACCGGGATGTATTGCCGTTTCTTGCCGCCATGTGGATCGGTGAGGCGGTCTGGCTCTCGCTGGCGGTCTGGGGGTTGGCATCGCTGGCCGAAACGTTCAGCACCGCATTTGTCGTACTGAAATGGGCAGGGGTCGCATACCTGTTGTTCCTGGCATTCAAGATGTGGCGCGCGCCGGCCGATCTGTCGGGGTCTGAAATTCCCGAACGAGGATCAGCTTTGCGGATGTTTCTGGCCGGGTCTGCGGTGACGCTGGGAAACCCCAAGATCATGGTTTTCTACATCGCTTTGCTGCCGACGATCATTGATCTGCGGTACCTGTCGGTGATTGGGTGGGTAGAACTGACAGCGATCATGCTGGCTGTTCTGATGGCCGTCGATCTGC
>JAOUMG010000610.1 GCA_029881635.1 Paracoccaceae bacterium
CCGCGGCAAGGTCGAAACCGGCAGCAGGTTGACGCCCCCTTTTAACCGTCATCCCGCCACTGGTTCACAATTGGATAGCGCCGATCTAACCAGAAGGCTTTTCTGGTCAGCCGAACGCCGGGCGCTGACTGGAACCGTTTGTATTCACTGATATAAATCAGGTGTTCGACCTTCTTGACCGTGGCACGGTCATATCCCGCCGCCACCACCTCGGCCACTGACTCGTCGCCTTCGATCAGCCGTTCAAGGATCGCATCCAGAACCTCATAGGGTGGCAGGCTGTCTTCGTCCATCTGATTGTCGCGCAGTTCGGCAGAGGGCGGTTTTTCAATGACGCGGTCCGGAATCACTTCGCCCGCAGGCCCCATCATCCAGTCTCGATGGTTCTGATTACGCCAGCGGCAGGTTTCAAATACCCGCATCTTATAAAGATCCTTGATCGGATTATAGCCACCCGACATATCGCCGTAGATCGTGGCATAACCTACGGCAACTTCCGATTTATTGCCGGTCGTCAGGAGCATTTCACCGAACTTGTTCGACAGCGCCATCAGCATCAGCCCGCGCAGCCGGGATTGGATGTTTTCCTCGGCTATGCCCGCCTCCGTGCCCTCAAACAGCGGTGCAAGCGCCTCAGTCACCGCTGCACGTGGCCCCGAAATTGGCACAGTGTCCAAACGGCAGCCAAGTGTACCTGCAACCGTGGCCGCATCTTCCAGCGAATGTTTCGAGGTGTATTGCGAGGGCAGCATCACACAGCGGACATTTTGGGGGCCGATGGCATCCACTGCGATGGTCGCGACTATGGCACTGTCGATCCCGCCAGAAAGCCCCAGCAATACCTTTTTGAACCCGGTCTTTCGCAAATAATCACGCAATGATTCAACCATCGCGCGGTAGTCCGTTTCCCATTCATCCGGGATCGGTTCCAATTCGGTCCTGACAGCATGCCATCCCTCGGCCTTACGTTCAAAATCCACATGCCGGACACATTCGTCGAACATAGGGAGCTGTGCCGCAAGGTCACCGCCGGGGTTAAGAACAAAGGTGCCGCCGTCAAATATCTGATCGTCCTGTCCGCCTACCATATTGAGGTAAATCAACGGCAATTTGGTTTCGATCACGCGGGCAACCATAAGTGCCACCCTGCGGTCATACTTGTTTCGGTAATAGGGCGAGCCATTGGGCACCAACAGAATTTCGGCGCCGGTTTCGGCCAATGTCTCGGTAACGTCATCAAACCAAGCATCTTCGCAAATCGGTGTGCCAATACGTACCGGCCCCACGACATAGGGGCCGCTGACAGGGGCCGATACATAGAGCCGCTCTTCGTCAAAAACGGTGTCATTGGGCAAATGATGTTTCAACACCCGCGCCGCCACCTTGCCATCTTTCAGGATCCAATAGGCATTGTAGAGGCCTGTATCATCCAGATAGGGGCCGCCGATGCCCAGCGCTGGCCCATCAGCACAATCCCTTGCAAGATCTTCGATCGCCGCCATCGCCCCGGCCGTGAATGCCGGCTTCATCACCAGATCCTGCGTCTGATAGCCGGTGATAAACATCTCTGTCAGCGCAACCATGTCGGCACCGGCCTTGCGGCCTTCGCCCCATGCGGCGCGTGCTTTTGCGGCATTGGCGGCGAAGGCGCCAACTGTCGGGTTTAACTGGGCGAGTGTAAGGCGAAATCTGTCGGCCATGAGTATCCCTGTCTTGCCCGCACTCTCTTACCAGACCTGCAGGCGAGTGAAAGTCATTGATCATCCAGGCGGGCAATGCAGCGCCCAACAGATTGCGAATGCCTTGTCATAAGGAGCCACGGCAACTAGGGTTCGATTTGGTTAGCGTACTCAGTGCCGGGGAAACACCCCAACATGAATAGCTAAGGCCCATAAAAATTTGGGGAATTTGGTCGCATTGAAGAGGCTGGGAGAAATAATGACTCGTTTCAGTGGAATGAAGATTCGGGCAACATTAGCTTTGGCTATGTTTCTTGTTGCAGGCTTTGCTGCGGGTCAGGAAATTGTCAGCAAGGAATACGAAGACGGTGGCCTCTATGAAGGCACCTTCAAGGACGGCCAGCAGCACGGCACAGGCACGTACAGGCTACCAAATGGCTACGAATATACCGGTGACTGGGTCGAAGGTGAAATTCTTGGCCAGGGTGTTGCCCGTTATCCAAACGGATCCATTTATGAAGGCCAGTTTGTCAAAGGCAAACCACAAGGCAAGGGCAAGATCACCTTTGCCGATGGCGGCGAATATGATGGCGACTGGGTCGAAGGTGAAATCGAAGGTGTTGGTGT
>JAOUMG010000609.1 GCA_029881635.1 Paracoccaceae bacterium
AGGTGATGCGGCTATACGAACTGGGCTATACAATTCAGAAGTTCTTCCCGGCGGAAAGTTCCGGCGGTGCGGCGGCGCTTAGATCGCTCGCCTCGCCTATTCCTCAGGTCAGGTTCTGCCCGACGGGCGGGGTCAGTCTGGCAAATGCCAGGGATTATCTCGCGCTGCCAAATGTCATCTGCGTTGGCGGCAGTTGGGTGGCCCCCAAGGAAAAGGTCCAAAGCGGCGATTGGGCCACAATTGAAGCGCTGGCACGGGAAGCATCAGCGCTAACGCGGTAACTTTTACCACCGGCGATCGAGCGGCCCGCTTACTGGCCGATGTGAATACCCCTGAGCGCGCGCCGGATTGCGGTTTGCGAACAGGCCGCCTCACCGATCACGACCCAGGCGGAGGTGACCAATATGGCCGCCACAAGCAAGCAGTGGCCAAAAGACATCGCAAGGGGTGGCGCCATACCCAGCATGCTGATGCCAGCCGGAACCAGCACCAAAAAGGCCACGCCAGTCGCTGAAAAAGAAAATGCGTGCCAGAGCCGGTTCTTGCGCATCGCCAGAACCCTGTTGATGGGGGGCGAATGCTCTAACATCATAAAGCCAAATATTTTACCCGAAGCTGCACCATCAACTGCAAAGAGAAAGCCCAGAAACCCAAGCGACAAAGCGATCACAGGGGCAAGGGCCGGAGCACTGTAATGGGCAAGAACTGCCAACAGAGTTGCCGTGCTGGCAACGGGCAAGAACAGCATCAGAAAAACGCGAAAAGGCTGGAAGGGTTTTATCAAATCGTACATGGCACACCTCATATAATGTGCAATGCTACGAACATATCTGGGCCGAGCGATGGCCAATGCATGACCAACGCGGGGCAAAACAATGCTGATGAAATTTACCTAGGCAGGACGGTCATCTCGCGATGTCAGCTGATTTTTCCGCCCTCGACCTGCGTCATGCGCGCAGCCCTGCCCCCGCGCCGCGTGGGTTGGTGGCCAGGCACCAACCCGTCGGTCAGCACAGCGTTCATCGGATGATCAGGATTGCCAGGGCCATAATGCGCCAGCAGGACCCTTATCGCTTCCCTGACGTCGCAGCCAGCTGCCAAGCTCAATGCCCAATCGAGAAAGATCGACCGGCATTCTGATGCTTTGATACCTTCGATCGCGTAGCTTTCTCGGACCAGACCCTTAGGGTCTGCTTTCGACATTTCCATGATTTTCCTCGCCATTGCATGGTTTCCCAAAATCAGCCCGGGGCATCGCCGTCATCTGCAAGCCTGGCTGCGATGATCGCAGCCGCAGTCGCGGAATGCGCCTCTGCCTGCGACTTCAAGTCTGCAAGATCCGACGCTCCGGTCTCTCGCAGCATGAAAGCGCGGCCGCCTTCGCCGATTTTTTCCATATCGAGAATCCCGTCGGTAAGCAGCCGCCCGCCCGCCTGCAGGCGCCAGAAGAATCTGTAGGCTTGCTGCAATACGGCCTCTTCGGGTTTGCCGATAAAGCCGTGACGTAACCCAGCGCGCAACTGCGCCTCGACCCGGTGCGACGGATCAGCGGTGCGCAGCGCGCAGGTCTGCGCGATCAGCTCTATATCCTGCAGACGGCCGGGACCGATTTTGGCTTCCCACTCAGCAGCGGCCGATTTGGCAGCGAAAATGCGCTCTCGCATCTCGGCCGTATCGGACAGGATGGTGGGGCCAGTGCTCTTGGCCTCAAGCACCGCCCTGCGCGCGTTTTCTACATGGTCAGCCAGCCCGGTATTGCCGACCAGCACCCTTGCACGCGTCAATGCCAGATGCTCCCAGGTCCAAGCCTCGTTCATCTGATAGTCCTGAAAAGCCTGCAAGGATGTGGCAACCGGGCCTTGGCGACCTGATGGGCGCAGACGCATGTCAACTTCGAAAAGCCGACCAGTGGGCATAGGCGCGGTCAGGGCCGTTACAAGCGATTGGGTCAACCGTGCGTAATAGGGCCGTGATGCCAACGGTCTGGGGCCATCCGAAGCGTCCTGGCCATCGGCGTCATAAATCACAATCAAATCCAGATCAGAGGCTGCGTTCAGCCGCCCTGCCCCAAGCGACCCCATCCCCAACACCACCGCGCCCCGACCCGGCGGTGCCCCGTGTTTGCGGGAAAATTCGTTGACACAGGGTTGCCAGAGGGCCGCCACACATGCCTCGGCCAGATCGGCAAATTCACGCCCCGATGTTGCGGCATCGGTCAGCCCGCGCAAAAGGTGTACGCCAACGCGGAAATGCCATTCCTTCATCCAGGTTCGGGCCGCATTCAATTTGCCTTCGTAGTCATCATT
>JAOUMG010000048.1 GCA_029881635.1 Paracoccaceae bacterium
GATTTTCTCGCCCTGCAGTTCATTCACAACGGCCTGCACACGGCTACCGCGCATCCCGACGCAGGCACCTACCGGATCGATTGAACCATCAAAAGAGATTACCGCGATCTTGGCGCGCGAACCCGGATCACGGGCGACGGCCTTGATCTCGATGATGCCGTCATAAATCTCGGGCACCTCCATCTTGAACAATTCCGCCATGAATTGCGGATCGGTTCGCGACAAGAACACCTGCGGGCCACGCGCCTCACGACGGACATCCTTGATATAACAGCGGATACGATCGTTGGGGCGATAGCTTTCGCGGCCGATCTTTTCGTTGCGGCGCAAAATCGCCTCGCCGCGCCCGATATCGACGATGATGTTGCCGTATTCCTCGCGCTTGACGACACCGTTGATGATCGTGCCGGCCCGGTCCTGGAATTCCTCATACTGGCGGTCACGCTCAGCTTCGCGCACCTTTTGCAAGATTACCTGCTTGGCGGACTGGGCGGCGATACGCCCCAGTTCGACCGGCGGGACCTCGTCAACTATCGTGTCACCGACCTTCGGGTCATCAAGATAGGGTTTGGCCTGCTCAACCGTCAGTTCGGCCTGATAATTCTCAACCGCGTCATCTTCGACCACGGTGCGCACACGGGTAAATGTTGCCTTGCCGGTCTTGCGGTCAATGGCCACGCGAATGTCCATTTCGGCGCCGTAACGCGATTTGGCCGCGCGGGCGAGGCTTTCTTCCATCGCTTCGACCACCAGTTCGGGATCGATCATCTTTTCGCGCGCAACCGCTTCGGCGGTTTGCAAAAGTTCCAGCTGGTTGGCTGAGGTTATCGCCATGTTCAGGTCTCCTCCGGGGCGTCGGTGTCTTCTTCTATGTCGTCAAATTCGGTTTCATCCTCGATGCCGCTGGCCTTTTTCTGCCGCAGCATCTCGGTAATCAGTTCATCCGTCAGGATCAGCTTGGCATCGGAAAGCCAGTCGAATTTCAGGCCAATCGTACCTTCGGGTATTTCGATCAGCACTTCGTCACCTTCGGTGCCGCGCAACATCCCCTTAAAGCGTTTGCGACCGTCGATCATATCCTCGGTTTCGATCCGGGCCTCATAGTCGGTCCAGGCGTCAAAATCCTTCAGCCGGGTCAGCGGCCGGTCAATCCCCGGCGATGACACTTCAAGTGTAAAGGCGTCTTCAATCGGGTCTTCGACATCCAGAACTGCCGACACGGCCGTCGAAATCTTGGCGCAATCGGCCACGCCAATCCCGCCTTCCGGCAGGTCGGCCATGATCTGCACCGTCTTGTACAACCCCCCCATCAACCGGATACGCACCAGTTCGTAGCCCAGCCCTTCGATGACTGGGGTCACGATTTCGGCCAGTCGGCGGTCGATGGCGGATTTGGCGATAAGGTCTGTCATTGGTTCCAAAACAAAAAAACGGGCCCAGCGGCCCGTTGGTCTTCCCCGGTGGGTTTCGAGTGTGGACCTCAAAACCGCGCTGTTGATGGGGATATAGGCGAAGGCGGGTGAGTCTGCAATAGGCCACCGCATTTGCGAATGCCGAACTTGGCGTTCCACAACTATGCGAGAGTGAAAAATCCAACAACCGCCCAGACCTGCAAAACACATTCCGGCCATCTTTTAGCCGCAAGCTTGCCCGCTTCTTGCTTAGGTTCCTATTGAAACTGGCGACATAAGGGTACTGTACCAATCCAGTTACCCAAGGCACTACAGTTCCAAGGAGAGTGACGATGATTCAGATATTTACCGCCCGCAGAGGAACGAAGAAACCAGCACCATTGACCGTTTTGCTATTGGCCACGGCTCTCATCGCCGCGCCAGGCCTTGCGCCTTTTTCATTCGATGCCCATGACGGCGCGGCATTTGCCAAGGCTGGCGGGTCTGACAAAGGTGGAGGTAAGGGTGGTGGCAAAGGTGGCAGCAAAGGTAATGACAAGAGCAAACAGGGCAGCTCGAAAAACAGTGCCAGCAAAAAACCCGCCAAGAATATCGCCCCCGCCGTAACGACAACTGTTGCCGTGGAAACCGAGGTGGAAACGAACCTTCACCCAAGCCAGAAGGGCAAATGGAACGCGGCCAATGCCAATCAGAAAGCGCTGGACGCCCATATCAAGAATCAAAATTTCAACGGCACCATTGGCGCCTTGTCTCAATTCCAGCTTGCCGCCAAGGCCGCAGCTGGCGAAGAACTGAGCGAGGCGGAACAGGCAGCGCTTGATCATTTGATTGGCGGCGACGCAGCCACCGTTTCGGATGCAGATCTGGCAGATTATCTAAACGCGGATGCCATCGAGGGCGATCCGGTCTTTTCCGTTGATGATGGTGTTGTCAGCTGTTCTGCCAATTGCGACGGTGTCGACACGACCCAGGCCCAGCTTGACGCCGATGCAGAGGCTGCTCGTCTGCAGGATGAAATCCAGCAGGCTGCCTATGATGACCTTCTGACCGATTCCGAGCAGCGAATCGTCGATGAATCCAATCGAACACTGTCGCCCGATCTGACCGAAGACCTGCTTGACGAACTGGCTGGGCAGCTAGGCGTTACACGAACCGCGGTTGTTACCGACCCAGAAGTGGTTCCGGACGAAGTGACTGAATAAGAGCCCGGCGGAAAGATTCTATCGGGCTGATGAACCGGCACAGGTTCTGCTTTGTTTACCCCGGCCTAGGTTCGGTCGGGGTGACAATGAAAATGCCTTTAGCTTTGGCTCTTCCACCCTTTATCCCGGTGCGACCCATCGCAGTAAGGCTTGTTCCCCGAATGCCCGCAGCGGCACAGGACAAACTTGTCCGTACAGGCGCCTTCGCCCGGTGAAGGTGCGGCGACGCTTGGGCCGGTTACCCAGTAGGGTCCGTTCTTTTCGACCTTGATCTCTGCGCGCTCCGGCACCAGATGCTCTGGCCCTATCAGCGCCAGCGCCCCTGACGGACAGGCGGCAACCGCCGACGAAACTTCATCGCGGGTCCCGTTGTCGGGTTGAATCCAAGGCTTTTGGTCCGGGTTAAAGATATGGCGGGCCAGGCGACCGCATTCAGCGGTATGCGAGCACAATAGCGGGTTATAGGTAATTGTAACCTCCGCCCCCTGATAGGCAATCAGCCGGTCACGCCCGGCGGCGGGGGTCAGGTTTTCAGAAAGAAATCCTGCTTCTTTATGGCTGCCATCGCAAAAAGGTTTGGTCCGGCTTTGCCCGCATCGACACAGCGCCATCACCGGCTTTGCCTCCAGTTCAGCCCCATCCTCGCCTACCATGCTGGTCAGGCCCTTCACCACCAGTGGACCGTTTTGCCGCAATTCGATCTTTGCCCGATCATTGTCGTCCATGGTGTCCTCCCTTCGCGCTATTCAAGGTCAGCATGAAGGTTTTGTACCTTGCCGGTCAATCGAAGTTCACGTGATCGCCGTGGGACCTGCAAACAGAAATACTATGCCCGCAGATCATCCATAACCTGCACCAGTTCCGCCGAAATACCCGGCTCTGACAAGGCGTGCCCAGCCGTGGGAATCAGCCGCAAATCCGCCCGCGCCCATTGTTGGGCCAGTTTCCATGCAGACACTGGTGGGCAGATCATATCATAGCGCCCTTGAACGATCGTGGCCGGAATGTCCTTCAGTCGCGGCAGGTCACGCAGAATCTGCCCGTCTTCTTCCAAAAAGGCCTTGTTGAAGAAGAAATGGTTTTCCAGTCGCGCAAAGGCCCGCGCATAATCAGCGGGCGACTCTCCTGAAACGCCATCAGTCTGCGTGCTTGCCAGTGCATTTTCCCATGCGGCCCAACAGCGTGCAAACCGGGTTTCAATTGTCCGGTCGCCACAAAATAACCGCCGGTGATAGGCCGCGATCAGGTCAGATCTTTCATCTTCGGGAATAGCACCTGAGAATTCGCGCCACCTTTCGGGCCAAAACGCGCCGGCCCCACCGCCGTAAAACCAGTCCAGCTCGCTCCGCGTCGCCAGAAAAACCCCGCGCAGTATCAGGTTTGTCACCCGGTCCGGATGTGTCTCAGCATAAATCAATGCCAGTGTCGCACCCCAGCTACCGCCAAAAACAATCCAGCTTTTAATGCCCAGCGCCACCCGTATCTTTTCGATATCGTCGACCAGATGCCACGTCGTGTTCGCCTCTACCCCTGCATGGGGCCGCGACCGTCCGCAGCCACGCTGGTCAAAAAGAACGACCCGGTAGACCGACGGATCAAAATAGCGCCGCATCGCTGGCGAACACCCACCCCCCGGACCCCCATGCAATACCAGAACCGGCTTTCCGGAAGGATGGCCGCATTGTTCGACATAGATCCTGTGATCGTCGCCAACATCCATCAATCGCTGGTCGAAAGGTTCGACCTGCGGATAAAGATAAGCTGCTGCGCGCTTTTGCCCTGCGATCCGGTCCATGTTTGCACTATATACGCAAATATCCGGGCCGCCACGGGTCCGGCGCAGAATATATCGGAGCGTGAGATGCAGGCTGAAACTAACTCCATCGACCCTACCGAAGTGGCGAAATTTGAGGCGATGGCCGCTGAATGGTGGGATCCTGCTGGCAAATTCAAACCACTCCACATGCTCAACCCCTGTAGATTGGATTACATTACCAGCCAGATCGCCGCCGAATTCGGGCGGGATACTGTCCGGCCTGTCCCCTTTAAAGGTCTTCGGTTGCTGGATATCGGCTGTGGCGGCGGGCTGCTGTCAGAGCCGATGGCGCGACTGGGCGCGTCCGTTGTCGGTGCGGATGCCGCTGCGGGAAACATACCCGTGGCGCGGCTTCATGCCGAAGCGCAGGGGCTGACCATCGACTATCGCCATACAACTGCCGAAGCCTTGGCTGAAACAGGCGAACAATTCGATGTCGTGCTGAACATGGAAGTTGTGGAGCATGTGTCAGCTCCGCTCGATTTTCTGACAACCTGCCGAAAACTTCTTAAACCCGGCGGGCTAATGGTATGTTCGACAATCAATCGCAATGCCAAGAGTTTTATGGCCGCAATTGTCGGTGCCGAATGGGTAATGCGCTGGTTGCCCAAGGGAACGCATGACTGGGCGAAATTCATCACCCCTGAGGAGCTTGCCGACCTGATCCGAAGCGCCGGATTGGATCTCGTGGACAAAAAGGGTTTTGTCTTCAATCCGATCAGCTGGCAATGGTCACTATCTGATCGTGACCTGAGCGTGAATTATGTCACCTCAAGTGTACGTCGTTAATCAAGGGTGCCAAGACGGGCGCGCAGCTCTCGCAGGATTGGCAAAACGGCACGTACTTTATCCGGGCCGATGGCACGCACGACATCCCCGATCAAGGGGGCAAGTGCTGCCAGGGCGGCATCTCTGGCGGAACGTCCAGACGGGCTGATGGAAACGAACTTGCGCCGGGCATCATCCCAGTCGGGTCGGATATGAACATGTCCCGCCCACTCCAACTTGGTCAGGGTATTGGTCATCGCCCCACGGGTAACGTGAAACGCATCGGCAAGCTGGGCCGGTGACCGTTCATCAGAGATGTTGGCAAGGTGATTGAGAACCGAAAAATGACTGAGCTCCATCCCCTTGGGCAGAATCCGCGCGATACGGTTGCGCGCAAGCTGATCGGCCATAAAAACTTCCGAAAAGAGGGCAACCGCAAGGGGGTCATCGGCAGCAGACATCTATCCTGGCCCCTCATAGTCACGGTCGTGCTGCAAAGAGGGCACGCGACTTCTGGCCTTGGCAACCTCGGCCAGATTTATGTCGACATAGGTGACGCCAATCTCTGTCCCACCATCCGCGAGAATTTCGCCCCAGGGTGAAACAGCCATTGAATGGCCATGGGTTTTGCGGGGGCGCCCCTGATGTGCCGCATGTACACCGGTTTGGGCGGGTGCCAGAACATAGGCCCCGTTCTCGATCGCGCGGGCACGCAGCAAGGTTTCCCAATGGGCCGCGCCTGTCGTGTCATTGAAGGCCGCAGGCACGGTCAGTATTTCGGCCCCGGCCTGAGCGAGAGATCGATACAAATGCGGGAAACGGACATCATAGCAGATGGTCATTCCAACGGTGCCAAAGGGTGTCGTCGTCAGTTTGGCAGCCGATCCTGGCCTGTAGCCATCCGATTCACGGTAAGATTCCGATTCAGATACGTTGACATCGAACATGTGGATCTTGTCATAGCGGGCAACGATCGCGCCTGCCGGAGATATCAGGAGGGATCGGTTGGCAAAGCGGCCATCCGGCGCACCGGATTTGAGAGCGAGAGAGCCGATCAGAAGCCAAATCTTGTGTTTTTCAGCGGCAGCCCTGAGTTCGGACAATGTGGCGTCGTGGCCCTCATCGCGCAAAACATCATTTTGATGTGTCCGGCTTGAAGACAGGCAGTTGGTCACTTCGGGTGTCAGGGCAAACCCGGCCCCATTTGCGGCCGCTTCTGCCAGCAAAGCCTGCGTAACCGGCAAGTTTTCTGCCGGGTTGTCCGTCACCGAAAGCTGTAGGAGCGCGGCCTTCACGGGCTATGCCGCCAGCATTGGATCAAGTCGACCGGCCCGATCCAATGCATGCAGTTCATCCGAACCACCAACATGCTTGCCGCCAATAAAGATCTGGGGAACAGTATGGCGGCCATGCGCCCGAGCCATCATTTTTTGGCGCTCCGCCATGTCGGCCGATACATCGGTCTCTTCGAACGCCACACCTTTTTTGGCCAGCAGCCTTTTGGCAGCAATACAATAGGGGCACCAGGGAGTGGTATAGATCTCGACGCGCTGCATAGTCCGTTCCTGAATATTGGGGCGACTATAGGGATTTAAGCATCCTTCGCAACGCGCGCCAGTACCAGAATCGACACTGATGCGGCCCCCGCGCCCAAACAGGCATCTGCCGATGCCGCCAGAGTTGCGCCCGAGGTCATTACATCATCGACCAAAAGCACCTTGCGCCCTGCGATATGACCTCGGCGCCGGGGGTGGATATCTATCGCGCCAGAAAGGTTTTGGAACCGCGCCTCGCGGCCCTTGCCATCCTGGGTTGCCGTAAGCCGTGAACGGACCAAAAGATCTGGGCAGTGATCACATTTGCACTGCCGCGCCAACGCCGCCGACAAAAGGGCTGATTGGTTGTATCGCCTTCGAAACAGCCGCATCCAATGAAGTGGAACAGGGGCCACCAACATATCGCGTTCAAATATCGGGGCAACAGCCCGCGCCAGCCATTCGCCAGCCGGTCGCGCCAGATCGAGCCTGTCACCATGCTTGATCGCCAAAACCAGTCGGCGTCCAATATCCTTGTACAGAATTGCCGCCCGGCCACGCGACCAGGGCCGCGCGATGGTCAAGCAATCATCACAATATTCTGCATGCCCTTCATCTTCTCCGGGCAGGGGCAACCCGCATCGGTCACAAACCAGCCCGCTGATAAAAGGTGTTTCGCGCCAGCAAATACCACAAAGGCCAAACTCAGTTGCCACGGGTTCTTTGCAGTTAATGCACTGAGGCGGAAAAAACAGCCGCAACGCGCTTTGCATTCCGCGCCGAACACCCCTAGTTTCGCCGTCCATGACCACTCCACCGCTTCTTACCGATCGCGCCGCGCTTTTGCGCAATCGTGCTCGCGCAACCATTCGCGGGCCCGAGCTGTTTTTGCACGAGGATGCCGCGGCTGAGATTGAAGAGAGGCTGAACGAAGTTAACAAAGTGTTTACTTCACCGGCGGTAGTGGCCGGTTTTGTCGGACCTTGGCAGGCCATTTTACCAGATGCGCGCGTGGTTTCGGATTCCGATACGCTTGATCTGTTGCCGGGTGCGCATGATCTGATTGTTCATGCAATGTCGCTGCATTGGGCAAATGACCCTGTCGGGCAATTGGTCCAGTGCCGCCGCGCGCTGAAAGCCGACGGGCTGTTCATGGCCGTTTTGTTTGGCGGCCATACACTGACGGAATTGCGCGCGGTTTTGGCCGAAGCAGAGTCCCGACTGACCGGAGGTCTATCACCCCGCATTCTTCCAATGGCGGAGATCCGAGAGCTGGGAAGCTTGCTCCAACGTGCGGGTTTTGCTCTGCCTGTGGCTGACGCGGCCAAGAAAACAGCCACCTACCGGACTGCGTTCCATTTGCTGTCTGAACTGAGGGCAATGGGGGAAAGCAACGCCCTGTTCTCGCGCAATCGAAAGATACCGCCCCGGACATTGTTTTCTGATGCTGCCGCGCTCTATTCGGAAAACTTCTCGGACAACGAAGGCCGAATCCGAGCGACATTTGAGATGATCTTTCTGACCGGCTGGGCACCTGACGAGAGCCAGCAAAAACCATTGCGGCCCGGTTCCGCTACTGTCCGGCTCGCCGATGTTCTGGGCTCAACGGAATCACCCTTGAAGGAAGGCTCTCTTCCACCAACGCTTGACGGCACCTGATTTCCGGCTATCTCAGAACCTTACCATTAAGGACATGCAATGATAGACATGCGCGATATTGCCGGGGCTGGTCGACTGGCCCACGCTCCTGCAGACCATCCGGCTATCACAAAGCCCCGCATCGGCGTGCTGCTTGCCAATCTTGGTACACCTGATGGTTTCAGCTATTGGCCAATGCGCCGATACTTGAACGAATTTTTGTCTGACAAGCGGGTGATCGACTACCCCGCATGGAAATGGCAGCCTTTGTTACAACTTATCATATTGACCAAGCGCCCCTTCACCTCTGGCCGCAACTATCAATCGATTTGGAACCATGAGCGCAATGAAAGCCCGTTGATGACCATAACGCGGGCGCAAACGGACAAGCTCCGCGTTGCAGCTGCGAAAGAATTTGGCGACGGGGTGATAGTGGATTTCTGCATGCGC
>JAOUMG010000049.1 GCA_029881635.1 Paracoccaceae bacterium
CATGGCCGCCGCAGGCGCGATATCGCCCGCATCATCCATGTTCAGTACCGCGACCGAGGCAAGGGCGGTGTGCGTTGAGTAAATGAACACCACCGCAGATACCGTCGTCATCGCGTTGACGAACAAATAGATCGAGATATCGAGAATGGCTGGCAGGCAGACCGGAACCGTCACCCGAGAGAAAAGTTTGTAGAAGGGCTGGCGCAGCGAGCTTGCCACCGGCTCAAATTCAGCGTCGATCTGTTTGAGCGCTGTCAACGCCGTCAGATGGCCGACGGTGTAGAAGTGGGTGACCGTCGAAATCACGAGAATGGTCATTGTGCCGTAAATGGCATTCAAGGGGTTCGCAGGGTTGTTGAAGAAAAAGATATAGGCCAGCCCCAGCACCATGCCGGGAACCGCCATCGGCAACATGGCGAGAAACTGGAAGACACCGCGACCGAATTTGAACCCGTCGCTTTTTTCGACCATATAAGCGCCGGTGAAAATGATCAGGGTGCCAATCACGGCCGTCAGAAGTGCCAGTTTGATCGAATTCTGATAGGCCGCCCAACCACCCCCGTCCATCCTGTCGAAGGCGTAGTTGTTAAAGCTCAGGCTAAGATCATAGGGCCAGAACTTGATCAGTGCTGCCATCTGGCAAATCGCAATCAGGCCAACAATGAAAAACGCGATAGCTCCGCACCAGACAAGGCAGGCAAGGTCGAACTTCCGATTGGGCTTTGGCTGGTAGGGAACCGATCGGGATGACAGGAGCGAGACCTGTTTTTTCTGCACCTGCCTGTCGACGATGAAGGCGAGCACGGCCGGGATCAGCAGAACCACAGAGACCACGGCCCCCATTTCGAAATTCTGCTGGCCGATCACCTGTTTGTAGATGTCGATTGCCAGCACATTATATTGCCCGCCAATGACCTTCGGCAGGCCGAAATCGGTGATCACCAATGTGAATGTCACAAAGGCCGCCGAGATCAAACCATAGCGCGCCCCCGGGATCGTCACCGTCCAGAACGTACGCCATTTTGAAGCTCTCAAGCTTTCGGCGGCCTCATACTGGCGTTGATCGGCAATGGAAAGAGCGGTCGAGATGATGATCAGCGCGTGCGGAAATGTGAAAAAGACTGAACCGATGACGATGCCAAGAGGGCCGTAAATGGACTGCCCCAAAAGCAGCGATTTGAGGATGCCCTGATTACCAAAGAGATAGATCAATGCGATCCCGGGCAGCAGGGAGGGTACGAGGATTGGCATCATCGCGATTAATTTGAAGGCACCCTTGAATCGCATGCAACTGCGCGACAGCGCGTAAGCAAAACCAAAGGACAAACCGACTGTAATGATGGTGCTGATGACGGCGATGAAAAGCGAATTTTCGATCGATGAGAACAGGGTCGGGTTGGAGAAATATTCGACATAGTTTTGCGGGCCGACGGATTTCACCGGTCTCAGATTGATCCGTCGGAAAGTGCCACTGTCATATTCCTGCCAGTCGGTCGAATTTTGCAGGTCAAGCCCCACCAGATAGGGTGCGTCCGGAACAGTGCCCCGGATGCGGTATTTGACCGGGCTGCGAAAATTGAAATCCGGAAAGAATTCAGTTGCCGAAAGGCGCCCGTCTGAGCTTGAGAGCAAGTCATCCTTGGTGACAATATTCAGTGTCTCGTTGATCGCGGCGGCGGTGACCGGCTCTCCGAATACGCCGGCCTCGTCGCTGACCTGGAATTCGTAGCGGCTGAGGTCAAAACCATAGGTGACGAAAGATTTCGACAGCATGGTATAAAGCGGCAGCGCCAATGCCACGATCAGATAGAGTGCGATAACCGCCATGAACGCGCGTTTGATAATGGCATCGCGGTCCAGTTGCAGTCGGATGGACGGGCCTTTCGGCAGCGTGTCGTTTGCCGAAATCGTCATTCTGGCGACCCGGCGAAAACAAGAACACGGTCGGCAGGAAGTTCGATGTTGAGCGTGGCCCCGGTTTTAAGGTTGAGCCTGCGCACGGCGTTCATGGAGAAATTTGCCACCAGCGGTGTGTTGCCCAGTGTTTTTCCCTGAAGATGTGTTCTCCAGAATGAGCCTAAGAACTCCATATCCGTAATGGTGACGGGCAACAGGCCGCCGGCGGCTGCATTGTCACCGGTGGCGGCGTGAGGCAGAATATCTTCGGGACGGATCGCGACGGTGACGGCTGTGCCATCTGTAAGGTTCTTTGCGTCCGTCTTCAGCGCAACTTCGCCAAGTTTTACTGTGCCCTGACTGAAGGTTGAGACTATTTTGTTTGTCTCACCGACAAAGTCAGCGACAAAAAGCGATGCCGGATGGCGGTATATTTCGGTAGGTGTGCCGACCTGTTCGATGACCCCGTGGTTCATTACGACCATGCGGTCGGCCATGGAAAGCGCTTCTTCCTGATCATGGGTGACCATGATCGTCGTGACACCAAGTTTGCGCTGCAACTCTTTGATTTCGTGGCGCAGATGTACACGCACCTTGGCATCGAGCGCTGAAAGCGGCTCGTCCAGAAGCAAAAGCCCCGGCTTGATGGCAATGGCACGGGCAAGGGCGATACGCTGTTGCTGGCCACCCGAAAGCTGGGCAGGGTATTTGGTTGCCTGTTCAGGCAACCCGACCAGATCCAGCAACTCGGCCACCCGGGCGTCAATCTCGGCCTTGGGGCGATTGGTGTTTTCCAGACCGAACGCGATGTTGCGGCGTACCGTCAGGTTTGGAAAGAGTGCGTAGGATTGAAAAACAATGCCGTAATCACGCTTTGATGGCGGCAGGTTTGATATATCGTTTCCACCCTGCCGGATGGTGCCCCGGCTTTGCGGATCGAGGCCGGCCACCGCGCGCAAAAGCGTGGTCTTGCCGCAACCCGAAGGGCCGAGGAAGCAGACAAATTCACCCGCGGCAATGTCCAGATTGACGTCGCGAAGTGCTATGAAATCGCCAAAGGCTTTCCAGAGACCGGCGATCTGAAGAAACGGCGCACTGTCGCCTCCGACGCTGGTCGGATTGGCATGGCCTGCTGAAGCTGCATTCATGGTTGATTGTCCGGTCCGCGTAAGTGGCAAGGGCCGGACGCTGCACCTTCACGGTGCAGCGCCCAATTACATTTGAACGAAATCAACCTTTCGGTTCGGACTTGGTGTCGTAACGCTTGGTCCATTCCTCGAGGATGGTGCTGCGATTATTGGCAGCCCACTCAAAGTCATTGTCGATCATCGCTTCTGTAATGCCTTCGGGGAAATGTTCCACAGGCTTGGCGATGCCCGGAATGCCAACGACGGCATAGCCGACATTGTACATTTCCATCGCTTTCGGTGTGATCGACCAATCGATCAGAGTTTGCGCTGCCTCCTGATTGGCGGTTCCCGCGATAATGGCAGATGCTTCCATATCCCAGCCGATGCCTTCGGTCGGAACAATGATGTCGATGGGCGCACCCTCAGCCTTGGATTTGGCGCCGCGGAAAGCAAATGAGACGCCGATTACGGTTTCACCAGCAGCGGCCATTTTGCAGGGCTTGGAACCGGAATGGGTGTAAGCCGCGATATTGTTGTGCAGCCCGTCCATATATTCCCAGCCTTTTTCTTCGCCGAAAATCTGCAGCCAGCTGGAAACGTCCAGAAAGCCGGTGCCGGATGATGCCGGGTTGGGCATGACCACGTGGCCTGCATATTCCGGTTTGGTCAGATCCATCCAGCTGGTTGGTGCGGTCAGGCCGAGTTTGCCACCTTCGACCGTATTGTAGCAAATCGCAGCAACCCAGGCATCCATGCCAACCCAGGAAGGCGGGTTGTCGCTGTCGCGGAACTTTGGATCAAGCTTGTCCAGCCCTGCGGGTGCATAGGGCTCCAGCATGCCTTCTGTCTTGAGCACCAGAAGCGATGTGGCCGCCAGACCCCAGATCATGTCCGCCTGTGGGTTGTTTTTTTCCGCCAACAGCTTGGCGGTGATGACGCCGGTCGAATCGCGCACCCAGTTGATGGTGATATCAGGGTGGTCCTGATTGAAGGTTTCAGCATAACGCGCGAGGTCTTCAGCCTCGACAGCGGTGTAAACAGTCAGCTGGGTTTGGGCAAACGCCACCGAGGCGAAAAGTGCCGTTGCCGCAACGCTGAGGCTAAGAACGTTCTTCATTGTCATGTAGCTCCCCTTTTTGGTCTGCAATCGCAGTTTTAAGTTCGGGGGTTCTTGATGCACGGATTAATCCGGCATGTCCCCGTTTCGGTCTGGTAGTGCCCGAATGTAATGCCCAAGTGACAGCTTGGAGAAAGTTGCGGGACTATTCCGATGCAGAGTGTGGGTATCTGGCGTGAATAAGTAAAATCTATTTAATTTATGGTTGCAACGATTTAGATAATGTAAGCATATCAGCCCTGACGCCGGGTTTTGGGCACTGACCGGACCAGTCTGGTATTTCTGTCAGGTGCAATGGACGCTTCGCCCCATCGTGGCCAAAGAAAAAGACGCCACCGAGATTCTGATACCCATGTCGATCAATAGCAGGCCGACGTTTGGCCGTCATACAGGGTAAGCAGATTGCCAAAGTGATCTGAACGAATTGCATATCCTCTGAAAAAAGGTGCCAAGGCGTCGCACATGCCGGGCAGAGACCGCCCCCCACAGATCAGGCCATGGGATTGCATAGGTGATACTGAGGTCATAGACCTGATAGTGGATGAATTGATTCAGTGGTTTGTTTGCCAAAGACTTTTTGGGGGGTACTCATGACGAAACATTGCTGTGGCCCGGGTTATGCCTCACCGGCGGAGGCGATGAAGGCCCCCCGCGAAAAGCTGCTTTACACGATCGCCATCTATACAGGCACCGGGATTCAGAAACCCGATTATCTGGCGACGATTGATAACGATCCCGACAGTCCGACCTACAGTCAGGTGATCAGCCGTTGCGAAGTGCCGGGGATCGGGGATGAGCTGCACCACATGGGATGGAATGCCTGTTCGTCCTGCTTTGATGACGCCAGCATGTCGCGTAAATATCTGCTGGTGCCGGGTGTGAGGTCGTCGAACATCCACATCATCGACTGCGCCACCGACCCGCGAAATCCGACCTTGTTCAAGGTTATCGAGGGGGCGGAGATCAAGGCAAAGACCAATCTTTCAGCGCCGCATACCATCCATTGTCTGGGATCCGAGATCATCATTTCGATGCTTGGCGATGCAAAGGGCAATGCGCCCGGTGGGTATCTGCACCTGGATAAGGATTTCAACATCGTTGGCCGCTGGGAAAATTCCATGGGTGGCATCAAATTCGGTTATGACTTTTGGTACCAGCCACGTCACAACGTAATGGTCAGTTCTGAATGGGCCGCACCCAATACGTTCATGCCCGGCTTTGACCTCGAAGAAGTGGGCCACCTGAAATACGGCCGCGAGATTCATTTCTGGGATTTTGCCAAGAAGGAACCGATGAAAACCATGTATCTGGGCGAGGATGGATTGATCCCGCTGGAGGTGCGTTTTCACCATAATCCCGACAGCAGTCATGGCTTTGTCGGGGCGGCCCTGTCGGCCAACATCATTCACTGGTGGAAAGATGCGGCGGGCGAATGGCAGTGGGAAAAGATCATCGATGTGGAAAATGAACCGCATCCCGAATGGCCCATTCCCGTTCCCGGTGTTATTTCGGTTATCCTTCTGAGCATGGATGACAAATATCTCTATTTCTGCAACTGGCTGCATGGGGATATCCGCCAATACGACATATCCGATCCTCACAAGCCGGTTTTCACTGGTCAGGTCTGGTTGGGGGGGCTTTTGGGCAAGGCGCCAGAGGTGAATGGCGTGAAGGTCACAGGCGGGCCGCAGATGATCCAGCTATCGCTGGACGGTAAGCGGCTTTATGTGACGACCAGCCTGTTCAGTACCTGGGACAATCAGTTCTACCCCGAAATCCGCACAAATGGTGGCTGCATGTTGCAGATCGACTGCGACACGGAAAACGGCGGCATGAAGATCAACCCGGACTTCGTCGTCGATTTCGGCAAAGAGCCGAATGGCCCGAGCCGCTGCCACGAAACCCGCTATCCCGGGGGTGATTGCACGAGCGATATCTGGATATGATGCGCACCGTGACCATCGCAAACCGCGATAATGCGACTTTTCAGGTCGACCACCGTAAACCGCTGCTTGATAGTCTGCGCGCGAATGGCGTCGATCTTCCTTACGGCTGCAAATATGGCGGCTGCATTACCTGCGCGGCCAAGCTAACGGCGGGCGAAGTGCATCAGGGCGCCCAGGTAGCATTGAACAATCGCCAGATCAGCCATGGTTATGTGATCCTTTGTGTTGCGCGCCCCATGAGTGACATCACGCTGGAGATCGGTGTTGAAAGCCACGACAAGCTATACCGCAACCCATTCCTCGATCCGCTGGAACCGCATGAGTTGAAGCCGGATATTGCCACGCCGAAGGACATCTAGATGGACCACACTCAGCCTTATTCCGACGATTATCTTCAGGGCATCCTGAAATCGGTGAAAACCATTGCGATGGTTGGCGCAAGTCCGGACAAGACCAAGTTCAGCTACGGTGTTTTGCGGGTTTTGCATGAAACCGGATATGACATGATCCCGGTCAATCCGCGCGCTGGTTTGACGGAAATTCGCGGTATCAAGGTCTATCCGTCACTGGCCGCAATCGACCGCCCGGTCGATATGGTCGAGGTGTTTCGGCGGCCCGAGGATCTGATGGGCATAACACGCGAAGCCATTGCCATCGGCGCCAAGGTTCTATGGGGCCAGATCGGGGTGGTCGATCATGAGGCCGCCAAGGTTGCCGAGGATGCAGGCCTGCAGGTTGTCATGGACCGCTGCCCCAAGATCGAGCTGTTCCGCCCCTTCTGGAAACCCAAGCTTCACCTCGGCATCTGAATTTCCCAGATCTGCCCGATCAAGCTACCAGCCTATCGTTTGGCCGCGTAATAGCTGACGCGCCGTTCAAGGTAGGCAAGAAGTTCGGATATGGTAAAGGCCATGGCGAAAAGCACGATAAGAACCGCCCAGAAATGCGACATGAGGAAGTTTGAGGAATAAAGCTCAAAAAGTGCGCCAAACCCGACGATCGAGATCAGAAGCTGACCGATGATCACGCCTTTGACCGCGCGGATGATGCCGATGCGGACGCCGCCCAGAATTTCTGGCAGCGCCGCCCAGAAGTAGATCTTGTAAAACGCATCAAGCGGGGTAGCGCCAAAGGACCGGCCCATTTCAATGAGCGAGCGGTTAATCTGCATCACACCGGCGCGGGCGTTCAGGATGATTATCCAGATGGCGAACAGGGTTGTGGTGATGATGATCGACTTCATGCCAAAACCGAATAGAACCATTAGAACCGGTACCAGGGCTGTCAGCGGTGCACTGAGAAATATGTTTACCCAAGGTAGCAGAAGTTCATCGAGAAGACGGTTTTTCCCCATCATGATGCCCGTCGGGATACCGATGGTGATGGCAAAGAACACCCCTGCAAAAAAGGCATAGGCCGTTTCGGACATGGCCTTCAGGAAGGCGGGTGTCCCGATGATCTCAAACAGCGTGGCAAAGACTTCGGACAGGGGCGGGACGAAGAATGTGTAACCTGTCTGGCCGATTATTTCCCACAACAGCCCCCAAAGCAGCAAGGATGACATGCCCGGCAATTTGTATCCGAATAAGGTCATGCTGCCCGCCTATTCCACATAGCTGCGCAAGGAGGCCCAGATCTCGTCCACGATATCGAGGTACTCGGGATCCCGGCGGATGTTGTCGACGCCTTTGCCGCGAAAGCTGCTGGGGCGGATAATCTCTGAGACGCGGCTGGGACGGGGCAGGAGGATGGCGATCTGATCCGAGACATAAACCGCCTCTTCGATTGAGTGGGTCACAAAGATGAAGGTCTTGTTTTCATTTTGCACCAACGCCAGCAGGTCTTCCTGAAACTTGCGCCGCGTCTGTTCGTCAACGGCTGAAAAGGGCTCGTCCAGCAGCAGCACCTGCGCATCGACTGAAAGGGCGCGCGCCAGTCCGACCCGCTGGCGCATGCCGCCAGACAGTTCGTGCGGATAGCTTTTTTCGAAACCTGCAAGTCCGACATTCCGGATGTATTTCTCGGCAATGTCTTCGCGTTCCGATTTGGCCACCCCGCGCAATTCAAGCCCAAATGAGACGTTGCGAATGACATTGGCCCAAGGGAGCAGCGCAAAGTCCTGAAAGACAAAGGCGCGGTCAGGTCCGGGGCCAGTGACTTTCACCCCATTGACCTCGATCTCGCCGGAAGTGGGTTCCAATAGCCCGGCGATGATCTTGAGAAGGGTCGTCTTTCCGCAGCCAGAGGGACCGAGCAGCGAGGTAAGTTCGCCGCGCGGAAATTCCAGCGACAGATCCTTCAGCGCCTCGACCTTGTCGTAATTCTTCGACACGTTGCGCACCGACACCGCGCTTTCGATGCCGACAGGCTGGGCGTGCCCCAGTGATGATTTAGTCTGAGACATAACCACGGTTGTTTCCTTCGAATAGATAATTTTCTATCTTTTCCAATAGATTGAGGAAAAGGACAGCAAGGAGGATGATCGAGAAGATGGCGGCATACATGCTGGGGTAATCCGCGATTGAGCGGCTATAGGTGATGATATCGCCGACGCCGGTAGGGGTGATCTTCAATTCCGACAGGATCGCGCCGATGAACCCTGCCGAGATGCCAAGCCTCAGGCCAGAAAAAATGATTGGCGATGCGGCAGGAATGATGATCTTCAGGATTACGTCGCGGTCACTGGCCATGAAGGACCGACCCATCTCCTTGATAGAGGCGGGGGTG
>JAOUMG010000611.1 GCA_029881635.1 Paracoccaceae bacterium
GGCAGAAGCCAGCAATATCTCATGCGACCCCGTTACATCCGCAGTTCGCTGCAATAGCAGGTGGGTCACTTCGGGCGGCGTCGCGCCCTCCGCCAACGCCGACTGCACAACCGGATGATCGGCCATCAGTACGGCCATTTCGCGGTACCGCTGCAACTGTGCCGTCAAACGATCGCCCGCCAGCGCCAGATCCGCGCGACCCCTTTCATCCAGTCGCGAAAGAGAATCGCTAAAGGCGAGCCACCATGCCCCGCCTGTAACCCCCGCGGTCAGCATCAAAAAAATGGCAAGCGCAATGGCGCGCGAAATCATGGTCATTTCCCCCGTGCCGACCAATCTACAGAAAGCTTCTGCCCGATGACCAGCACGTTTCCGAACCCGACAGGTGGAATTTGTCTGGCGGGGGACAGTGCGGATCTAACCATCCCCGCCCCGCGCGAAAGACTAGTGATTGTACACCACAGCCACCTCTGCCATGAATTAGGGTGTGATGCCGCATTCGGATATCCGGAACGGCCAAATCTTTCAAAGGGAGGATGCTATGCTTAACCTGAAACAAAAGCTGGGGGCGATGGTCACGGCAGCTGCGCTGGCGCTGCCGGTATCAGCACAAGCTGAGGAATTCATTAACATTCTGACAGGTGGGACATCGGGGGTTTATTACCCGCTGGGTGTCGGTCTGTCGAAGATCTATGCCGACAACATCGACGGTGCGCGGACCCAGGTGCAATCGACCAAGGCATCGGTTGAAAACCTGAATCTGCTGCAGCAGGGCAAGGGTGAGCTCGCGCTGGCCTTGGGCGATTCTGTCAAATTGGCCTGGGAAGGCGACGCCGAGGCGGGATTTGCCGCGCCTCTGGCAAAACTGCGCGGCATTGCGGCGGTTTATCCCAACTACATCCAGATCGTCGCATCAAAGGAATCCGGGATCACCAGCCTTGACGGGTTGAAAGGCAAAAGCCTATCGGTCGGCGCGGCGAAGTCAGGCACCGAGCTGAACGCCCGCAAGATATTTGAAGCCGCCGGGATGACCTATGAAGACTTGGGCAAAGCGGAATACCTGCCCTTTGCCGAATCCGTCGAGCTGATCAAGAATCGTCAACTGGATGCAACATTGCAGTCCGCCGGTCTTGGCGTGGCTTCACTGAAGGATCTGTCAACTTCGGTCGACGTACAGATGGTGTCGGTTCCTGCCGATGTCGTGGCCAAGTTGGGCGCGCCCTATATCGCAGCGACAATCCCGGCAGGCACCTATAACGGTCAGGATGCCGATGTGCCCACGGTGGCAGTCGTCAACTTTCTGGTGACGCATGAGGACGTGTCCGAAGAAACTGCCTATCAGATGACCAAACTCCTCTTCGAAAACCTGCCAGAGCTGGAGGCCGCCCATAAGGCCGCGGCGCAGATCAAACTGGAAAACGCACTGAACGGCATGCCTTTGCCGCTGCATCCCGGTGCCGAGCGTTACTACAAGGAAATGGGCATGATGTAATCCTGTTCCCCGGGCGGCACTCTGCTGCCCGGGGACTTGGCCGTCCAGAAGGGGGTGCAGTGTTCCATGGCATCTGAACAACCAGCCACGCAACAGCCCAAAAACGACCCTGCGGGATTTCATGATCCTTTGGCGGCCAGCTTTCCCATGGGGCGCGAAGGCCGGTTGCTGTTCTGGATCGCCGTTGCCTTTTCTTCTTTCCAGATTGTCACCGCAGCCCATCTGCTGGACTTTCCCAGCCAGGTCGTGCGTGCCTTTCACGTCGGACTTCTCAGCCTTCTGGCCTTTCCCTTGCTGGCCTTGCTGAGTGGAAGGGGGCAGATACTAAAGACCGTTGCTTGGGTTATGGCCACAGTCGGCGTCAGCGTGGCGCTCTATCAGTGGTGGGAATATACCGAGCTGCTGCTGCGGGCGGGTGACCCGCTGGGGCGTGACATCGTCATGGGGGTGGCAGCGCTGGCCGTGGTTTTCGCCGCTGCCTGGGCGATGATGGGACCGGCGCTACCGATCATTGCGGGAACGTTTCTGGCCTATTGCCTCTTCGGAGAGTACCTGCCCTCGCCACTGAACCACCGGGGCTATGATTTTTCGCAAGTCATCGACCATATGGCTTACGGGACCGAAGGTATCTACGGCATCCCCACCTATGTCTCATCGACCTATATCTTTCTGTTCATCCTCTTTGGCGCCTTTCTGGAAAAGGCCGGGATGATCCGGCTCTTTACCGATATTTCGCTGGGTCTGGTGGGTCACAAGCAGGGTGGCGCGGCCAAATTCGCGGTATTTTCGTC
>JAOUMG010000050.1 GCA_029881635.1 Paracoccaceae bacterium
CCATGTAAAGCCAACATTCGGCGCTCCAGATGTAGGTGAAATCAGCAACCTGTCAGCCGATAGGCGTTGCTTGCATCGTCGGATGCCATTTTTGGTTTGGACCGTCAGCCTCGAACTCCTCCTCAGACACGTTCGGAGCGTTGATGGTTCGTTCTCCTTGATCCGTGGGGAGATGTCGACGTCTCGGTCGCGCCCTGAGGGCTTTGAACTGCATCAGGCGTTCGGGGCCATGCAGCCCGCATTCAAAACCCTCAGCGAGAACATCAAGCCAGACGCGTGGTGGGCCATAGATTCGGCCAGATCGGACAAAGCTCGCTCGAACTACCACACCGTGTTTTTATCTTTCCGGTCTCGTGCACTCCGTGGCCGATTCGACCAAGCCTGAAACCCGCTCCGTGACACACCGAGCACATCACACATCTAGCTGATTGTCCTCCGGTACTTCGCCATAAGTCCAAAAATTGCAGTTGGCCCCTGAAGAAGTAGGTTGCGACTTTTAAGATGTCGCGCTCCATCTTAAGCTTTGAAACATCTTGCTTGGGGGTAACGAAGCACCTCGTCATCCGGTTTCAGTTTGCCTTTGCCCAGAATCGTATCCGGGCCATCTGATCCAATCTCGTAGACCAAACTGCGCGGTACTGTCACCTGCACATCCAGATCTCTGGCCGCCAACGCGTCATCCACTCCGCGCATCGTCACATGCTGTGCCGCTTCGCGTTGATACTCGCCGCTGTAAACTTTTCTCGTCATTGCTGTCCTCAAATCTCATAAACACCTTATCTCGGCATCCACGAAACAGGCAGCACCTCAAACATGCGCCAAACATGTTAAGCTCGAACTCCTTGCGACGATTCAAACTGCTTTTCTTATCGAAAGAAAATTGTGGACTCACTCCAGCGCTGGTTTTCAGTTGCGTTCGACGCGAGAACCATTTTTAGGCAAGTTATCTTGCACGCCTTGGCTCTTCGAGAAACCTAGGATCCAACGCGCCAAGGCAGCCTGAGCCAGATCAACATCGTCAGCCTCGATCGCGTCCGACAGATCCCGCAATGCGGCCGCGGTTTCGAGTTCCGACAAATGGTCTTCGCGGACTGAAATAATCTTGGGGTGTGCCGTCGTCTGGGCACCCTTTCGGATCATCAGTTCTTCGTGCAGCTTTTCGCCGGGGCGCAAACCAGTCGTCACGATTTCAATGTCGCCATCCGGGTTTTCTGCATCGCGTACAGAATAGCCTGATGCCTTGATCAGTTGCCGTGCCAGATCGTTCACTGATACCGGTTCACCCATATCGAGTACAAATACCTCACCGCCTTCGGCAAAGCTTCCAGCCAGCAAGACCAGATGGGCGGCTTCCTCGATTGTCATGAAATAGCGGGTTACGGCCTCATCGGTTAGCGTTACCGGGCCACCGCAGGATATTTGTTCCTGAAACAAGGGTAGAACCGAACCGGAGGACCCCAGAACATTGCCAAAGCGCACAATCGAGAAAACCGTCTTCGGCGAACGCTTGGCGAGATCCTGCACGATCATTTCGGCCAATCGTTTAGAGGCCCCCATGATGTTTCTTGGGCGGACGGCCTTGTCTGTCGAAATCAAAACAAACCGTTTTATTCCAAGATCGCGCGCCTTTTGTGCGATGACTGCGGTGCCGATTGCATTGTTTTCAAGTCCGACCGTCGCATTCGCCTCGACCATCGGAACATGCTTATAGGCCGCTGCATGAAAAATACTGTCTATCTTGTGCTCGATCAGAACCCTGGAAACCACGTTGCCATTCAGAACTGATCCTAGAACCGCCACGATCTCAATTCCGGTGCCCTCGGCCAACACCCGAAACTCCATCTCTGCGTTGTAAAGTGCCAGTTCACTCATTTCGAACAAGACAAGCCGCCGTGGCTGATGCGCTATGACCTGACGGCAAAGTTCCAATCCGATGGAACCACCCGCACCGGTGACAAGCACCGAGCGGTCTGAATAGTTAAACAGATTTGAAGCGGTCTCAGTACGAAACGGTTCCCGGCTGATAAATTCGCCTGGTCGGATTGGTAGCAATTTATCCACCAGATCAGCTTCGCCGATCAATTGGGAGAAGGCTGGCAAAGTCTGTACTTCCAGCCCGAGCTTTGCCAGGCGACGCGACAGAAACGTCTGCTTTTGGACAGAAAGTGACGGCATGGCAAGAATGATGCGGTCAATGCGGTACTGCTTGAGCAGCTTTTCGATGTGAACGCCGGAATAGACAGGCAGGCCCGCCACGACCAGATCGCGCAATGTCGCATTGTCATCAATGAAGGCCACCGGGATTATATCGGACCGGTTGCGCAAAGATGCCACGAGGGTCATCCCGGTACGTCCCGCACCGTAGATCAAAACCCGGGTGATTGCTGCGCTCTCGCTGTAGATTGCCATCAGGACGTGCAAAAGAAATATCCTGCTGCTGGCTGAAAAGGCGAAATAGACCAGCCCAAATACAACATGAAAACCGTGCGGAATATTGAGCTTTCCTAGTTCTGCGAGTGCAACGCTCGATACCGCGAGCAATGCCGCAAAAAGCGCTGTCTTTTGTGCGGCCAACATGTCGTATTGTTTGAGCTTTATGCTCGCAGTTCCCAATGACAAGGAAAGGGTAAAGGCGACAACGACCAGCAACGGAACAAGTGGCCAGTTCAGAGCAATCGCCCCGAAAGAGCGCGCAATGCCTGAATGAACGACAAACGCCGCAGCAAAGGCGACCGGAACCAAGGATAGGTCCAGCAAAAAAAGGACGAACCGTTTTTGAGCGCGGCTCATTGAAATCACGAATTTCACCATTGAATCGCCTGCTCCTCGCTTCTTTGTGCCGTCATCGTCTGCTCGGGAAATGGTGAACACTCACAACAACTTGTTATTCAGGGCTAGTACGACTTGCCTTGTGGTTTCAAGTAATTCTGCGCCCCATTGGCACGGTTATACAACTATGAGCGGTTTTTATCCGACAAAACTTGGTCACGGCCGACGAAAAACATCGAGGCAGGTTGAAATTATTACCCGAACATCCAAGCAAATTGACCAGTTATTCTGATAGATCAAGTCCAACCGGGCCTTTGCAGGAATGCAGCGTCGCGAATATACGCTGTCTGTGGCCTCGGGGCTGTTGCAATTTGCCAGCAGGCGCTCTTCATGCCGTCTGTACTTGAGCGAGGCCAGGCCGGTCAGCCCCGGGCGCGATTTTAACACCTTGTCATATATGCCCGGAAACCGCTCCACATATTCTCGCAAAGGCGGGCGCGGCCCGACAAAACTCATATCACCACTCAGAATGTTGAAAAGCTGTGGCAGTTCGTCCAGACGGTAGCGCCGAAGAAAAGAGCCAATGGGTGTGATCCGATCAGCCTTGTCTCTGCCGGTAACGCCAGTATCGTTACTGGCAACAGTCATTGTGCGAAATTTGATCAGATGAAAACCCGAAGCCGGGTCACGCATACGTTCGGATCGGTAAAATATCGGCCGCCCGTCAGTTGCACAGATTATCAATGCAACGATCACCATCATCGGCGTCAGAGGCACCAGCAAAAAGGCTGCAAGCACCAGATCAAATAGGCGTTTCGACGGTGTCATGCGTGTCTCCGGTTCTTTGGCCGACAATCGCCTGCATGTCCGCCACGATTGCACGGGCATCGTCGCCGCCACCTGGCAAATCAATCAACGACGCCAAACGCGATACGTCCAGACAGACTTCGGCGACCAAACCGGTGTCGGCGGGGCGCGGTCGCCAATCGCATCTGTCTGCGGTCAGCAGCGCATCCATCGAAACACACCCATCGAGCGCCACATTCAATATGAAAGGCAACATAGTGCCAGATGAGGCCAAACCAAAAAGTTGCGACAGGACCGAAGCAAGTGCCTTTGGGCCGATATAGCTACGGCGGGGTGCACACCCGTCGTCCAGAACATCCAGATCGCAGATCGATTTGGATCGATCTCCCAATAGCTGGTCTGCACCGGCAACATTGCCAATGCGCAAACAGGTAACATTCGGCGCATCCGTCCCTGCACTGTCAGCCCATTTCCTGGCCGCGTTTTCCATTTCCAGCTTGGCACGGCCATATGGTGACACCGGTCGTGCCGGGGCATTTTCGCATGTGGCACCTTTGGTCGCGCCGTAGACTGCGGCAGACGAAGCAAGAAAAACCTGCCTGACACCGGCATTCTTCGCGACATTAAGGGCAGCTAGCGCCAGTTCGCGATGCTGCGACAGATTAACCTCGGTACCGCCAACGGGTCCGGCCATATTGAATAAAATGCCGACCTGGCGTGCCGCACGATGGTAGAGATCGGTTTGGATCAACGGATCGAACACACACTCTGCACCGCCCGCTCGCCATCGGGTTTGCCAAATCACTCTGATATCACTTTGTTCAGGCCAAGCGCTTTGCAATAATCCGCCCAAACGACCGCTGCCCCCGACAATCAATACGTGATCACTCACAGAAAATTTTTTCTGTGTAATTGACCGCACGGCCCGGTTTGTGCTCTGACCATTTCTAACAATAGACATGGTGATCCAATAGCACCTGCGCAAAAAACGCGAAACTGGAGAAACGGGCAGAAATGAAAACGCCGGGCCGGATATTTTTGGCGATGCTGTTTTCCAGCATTTTGGTGGGCTGTTCGTTGCCCCGTGGTGCGGCGCTTCAGAAAGAGGTTTTGAAGGCCGAAAGCGCGGAAAGCCCAGGCTTCGTTGTGTATCAGGTCGGACGCGATCTTCTGCCAAAGCTCGCCTCATGGCCAGCCACTGGTGGATTTGAGGCCCGCAAATGGCCCAAACACACTCCGGGCGCCCTTGATCCGATCATTGCCCCCGGTGACCAGGTGGTGGTGACCGTTTGGGAAAGCGACGAGAACGCCCTGCTGGCACCGCCGAGCCAGAAAGAAACCGTGCTGCAGACGATGACCGTATCCGGTGCGGGTGAAATTTTCTTGCCCTACATTGGCAAAGTCCGCATTGCAGGAATGTCGCCGGGCCATGCCCGCGACGCATTGCAGGAAAAACTTTCGGCACTGATACCTTCTGTGCAGGTTCAGCTTTCGTCGACACCTGGGCCGAAAAATACCGTATCGCTTATTGGCGGCGTCCGGAATGCCGGCAGCTTCCCGATGATGACCCGTGATCTGACGGTTATGCAGCTTATTTCCATGGGTGGCGGCGTTCCCGAAACCCTCGAAAACCCGCAGGTACGTCTGGTGCGCGGCAATAGCTATTATGCCATCTCGCTGGACAGGCTCTACTCGGAGCCCGATCTCGACACCACATTGCGAGGCGGTGACAAGGTCTTTGTCGAAGAGGACAAACGGTTCTTCCTGGCGCTAGGTGCTGCCGGCAACGAAAGCCAGATCCCTTTCAACAACGAACAGATGACCGCCCTTGATGCTGTGACGCTGGCAGGTGGTCTGTCTGACACGCGCGCCGACCCCAAAGGGGTTCTGATCCTGCGTCAGTTCGCACCTGAAGATGTCGTGCCCGCTGGCGGCGCCGGTCCAGAGGACACAAGGGTCATCTTCACGCTGGATCTGACGACGGCGGACGGCCTTTTTTCAGCAGGCCGTTTTCAGATCATGCCACGTGATCTGGTGCTTGCCACGGAATCTCCGGTATCGTCTACCAGAACGATTCTGGGATTGCTGGCCGCATCGGCAGGTATCGCGGTCAACGCCGACAAACTCTGACAGCACGTTCTGCAGTCGCTCTGGCCCGCTGTTCGGGAAAGACAGTTGACCGCAAAACAGGAGAAACACCATGTCGATGGGTAAAAATATCCGCACCTACTATGAAGGGCGCTGGCATGAGGGCGATGTCGCGGTCATGCGGGCTGCCGACCATGGGAGCTGGCTTGGCTCGACCGTGTTTGACGGCGCAAGGTTCTTCGAAGGTATCGCCCCCGATCTTCGTGCACATCTGACGCGGGTGAACCGTTCAGCCGAAGCGTTGATGATCACACCGACCATGACGGTGGATGAAATGATGGAAATCGCCTCGGAAGGGCTGCGCAAATACGCAAAAGGCGCGGCCGTTTACATTCGGCCCATGTATTGGGGGCTGGATGCGGGCGATCTTGGCGTTGTTCCCAAGGAAAACTCGACCGGCTTTGCGCTTTGCCTGGAAGAAGTTGCCATGCCGCCGGAAACAGCCGCCACCACCTTGACCACATCCCGATTTCGTCGCCCCGTGCTGGAAAGCTCTGTGACTAATGCCAAGGCTGGCTGTCTTTACCCCAACAATGCGCGGATGCTGGCCGAGGCCCGCACGAAAGGCTATGGCAACGCGCTGGTCGCGGATGCGCTCGGAAATGTCGCCGAGACGGCCACGGCCAATGTTTTCATGGTTCGCGATGGCGAGGTTTTCACGCCGGTCGCGAATGGTACTTTTCTGGCCGGGATCACCCGTGCACGCCATATCAGCAACCTTGCCGCCGATGGCGTGAAAGTCCACGAAGCAGTGTTGGGTTTTGATGACTTCCGCGACGCAGACGAGGTTTTTCTGTCGGGAAACTATTCGAAAGTGTCCCCAGTCATCGAATTTGACGGAACCCACTACCAACACGGCCCCGTTACGAAACGCGTGCGCGAGCTTTACTGGGACTGGGCCCATTCGGGGAACCAGAGTTGACCAGTTGCGTTGCTTACGCTGAAGCGGCATGATCGCGGCGCAGTTGGGGAGAAAACATGCGCAAGTTTCTGGTGGTACTCGATGACAGCCGTGAATGCCTGAACGCAATGCGGTTCGCAGCCCTCAGGGCGGGTCATACGGGCGGCGGCGTGACGATATTGTCAGTCATTCCGCCGGAAGAATTCCAGCACTGGATCGGTGTCGCCGATATCATGCGCCAAGAAGCGCGGGAGCGGATCGAGGCGCATTTCGAAGTCTTTGCAAAATGGATGCGCGACCGGCAGGGGATCGAGCCCAACCTTGTCATCCGCGAGGGTGAGCCGGTGACAGAAATACTGGCACTGATCCGCGAGGATCCCGATATCGGTGTGCTTGTTCTGGGCGCGGGCGTGGACAAGAACGGGCCGGGACCACTGGTCATGCAGATGTCCCGCAATTCCGGCGATTTGCCTATTCCGGTGACGATCGTTCCGGGGGAAATGTCGAAAGAACGGCTGGAAGCGATCACCTGAAAAGGTATGAAACAGCAGGCGTTAGCCGTGCAATGCACAAGGCGGGTTTCAACCCGCCCTGTGTATCCAGCAATTCGGGTCAGCCAGCGGCGAGATAGGGGATGGTTCCGGCAATATCGGTATCATCTATCAGGCTGAAATTGCTGATGCTTCCTGCCTGACGTGCCTTGCCAAAGGGCGCGTATTCCGGGTCATTGGCGAATTTATCGACTGCGGCGCGCGACGGGAATTCGATGATGGCGATCAGCGTGCCATTATTGGCGGAGCCCTCCAGCGTTTCGATATTGCCGCTGCGCGACAGATACCGCCCCCCATGCTTTTCGACGATCTTGTGGACATGGGTCGCATAGTCCGGCACCCAGGCATCGTTGGTCACTTTGATATCGGCAATCAGATAGACACTCATGATGGTTCTCCGCTGGTTGACGGGTCCTGAAACATCCTGTCTCCGGTACCCTTGATCCACCCTGCGCTACCGAAGCAGGCCCGATCCAGTTTCCAATCTGTACTGGCCGATTCAATTTCTGTACTAGCGTGCAACGCCCTTGCCCCATAGGCTTGATCCAGCGGGGATCAGGGAGAGTGCGATGACACAAGCAGGTTATAAACAATTCTGCCCGGTGGCGATGGCGGCAGAGGTTCTGTGTACGCGTTGGACCATGGTCCTGGTCCGCGAACTCGTCGCCGGAACCACGCGTTTCAACGATCTGCGGCGCGGGGTTCCAAAGATGTCACCGGCGCTGTTGTCGACCCGCCTGAAAGAGCTAGAGATGGCCGGCATCGTCGAGCGACGACCAGTTCCCGCAGAAAAAGGCGTGTATGGCTATCACCTTACGGATGCGGGAAAAGATCTGCGCCCTCTGGTCGAAACCTTGGGTCTTTGGGGCCAGAAATGGGTGGAATCCTCGGCCACGCTCAAAAACCTCGATCCGTCGCTGCTCATGTGGGACATGCGCCGCAACCTGAACCCTGCTCCTTTGCCCGACAGGCGCGTGGTGGTTCAGTTTGAATATGCTGATCTTCCGGCCAGCAAGAGCCTCTGGTGGCTTGTCGTTGAACCGAAGGGCGAGGTGGATCTTTGCTGGTCAGATCCCGGGTTTGAGATTGACCTCTATCTGACCACCGACCTGCGCACGATGACCGCAATCTGGATGGGGCTGGAAACCGTCGACGGGGCCAGCGACAAGATCGAGGTTCTGGGCGCAAAGGGTTTGCGTGAAACGATGCAGGTGTGGCTGGGGCTCAGCCCCTTTGCCAAACAACGCAAGCTGGTCGCCTGAGGCCAATGGTCGCCGGGGATCATTGGCCTGGCAGGTTGGCGGGCTGATAGTTTGGCAGCTTGTCCATCCGGTCAGCCACCGACGGGTCTATGGCCGCGCCTGCATCCACGAACCTTGGTTCGGCGCGGGGCAGATAGAACCCAAGCCAAGCAGGTCGGTTGCCTTCGCGGTACTTGACCTGCTTGGGAATCCATTCCAGCAACTTCCAGGCGCCCTTCAATGATTGATGCATCATCGCGGTGGCCGAAGGCGGCACATAGACGTGGTTGCTGCCTTTGCGTTCCTTGCCATGGCCAAGGTGGTTCAGCATGGCGGTGTTGATACGCAGGCCAGCGGCCT
>JAOUMG010000614.1 GCA_029881635.1 Paracoccaceae bacterium
TTGACCCCGCACTTCGTCCGGTGCTCCGACCACGGCGCATTCGGCTACCGCCTCATGCGCAAGAAGTGCTGCCTCCACCTCCGGACCGGCAATGTTGTAACCCGCACTGATGATCATATCGTCGTTGCGGGCGGCAAAATGCAGATAGCCATCACCGTCCATCACGAAACTGTCGCCGGTGATGTTCCAACCATCGAGTACATACTTCCCCTGACGCTCATCGGCGAGATAGCGGCACCCCGTCGGTCCCCGAACCGCCAGCCGCCCGATTTTTCCGCGTGGCACTTCCTGACCATCCTCGCCGATCACTTTCGCCTCATAGCCCGTCACAGGTTTGCCGGTGCAGGCCGGGCGATGATCATCGAAGCGATTGGAGATGAAGATGTGGAGCATCTCGGTCGCGCCAATTCCATCCAGCATCGGCTTGCCGGTCTTTTCCATCCAGTCCTGATAGACCGGCGCAGGCAGCGTTTCGCCCGCTGAGACCGCCGCACGAAGCGACGAAAGATCTGCCCCCGCCTCCATCGCGGCCAGCATGGTGCGATAGGCAGTGGGTGCTGTGAAACAGACCGTCGCCTTATACTTCTCGATGATCTCGATCATGTTCTTGGGCGAAGCGGTTTCCAGAAGGGTCGCGGTCGCCCCGAAGCGCAGTGGAAAGACCGCGAGCCCGCCGAGCCCGAAGGTGAAGGCCAAAGGCGGCGAGCCGACAAAGACATCGTCAGGCGTGACCCCCAGAACCTCGCGCGCATAGCCATCGGCAATGATCAGAAGGTCGCGGTGAAAATGCATCGTGGCCTTGGGCGACCCAGTCGTACCGGAGGTAAAGCCCAGAAGTGCAACGTCATCGGCACTCGTCTCAACCGCGCGGAAGATCACGGGCTTTTCCAACGCCATTCGGTCCAGATCAGCCTCATGGTTCGATGTCCCATCAAACCCCGCAACCGATCGCAGAACCGGGCAGGCGCCCGCACATGCCGCCATTTCCTCCATCAGCCGGGTGTCGCAGAGCGCGTGGCTAACCTCCGCCTTCTCCACGATGGCCGCCAGTTCGCCCACCCGCAGCATCGGCATGGTGTTGACCACCACCGCCCCGGCCTTGGTTGCTGCTAGCCAGCAGGCCACCATGGCCGGGTTGTTGGCCGACCGGATCAGCACCCGGTTTCCCGGCTGAACACCCATATCCTCGACCAGCACATGGGCTAAACGATTGGTCCAGTCCGTCAACTCCTTGTAGGTCCGCCGCCGCCCGTTGCCGATCAGCGCCGTGTGATCGCCAAACCCCTTGGCCACCATCGCATCCGTCAGTTCGACCGCCGCATTCAGCCGGTCGGGATAGTCGAACCCCTCCAGCAGGAGTTCGGGCCACTGTGCCCGCGGCGGCAGATTATCACGCGCGAAAGTATCGATATGTGCGCTTGGTCGCAATTCGGTCATAGCTCGGTCCTCACCCGCCAAAGTTCTGGGAAAAGCTCCACATCCAGCATCTTCTTCAGATAGCTCACGCCGCCCGTACCACCCGTGCCGCGCTTGAAGCCGATCACACGCTCAACCGTGGTGACGTGATTGAACCGCCAGCGGCGGAAGTAATCCTCCAGATCGACCAGTTTCTCGGCCAGCTCGTAAAGCGTCCAATGCGCCGATGTGTCCTGATAGACCCGCTTCCAGAAGGCGATGATCGACGGATCGGCGCTATGTGGCACATCGCCGGGGCGTTGCGCGGGCAGATCATGCCCCAGCCGCCGCGCCAGCATCAAAGCCTCGCCATAGATCGACAACTGGCCGAGTTCCTCCTCGAAAAGCGCCATAACCTCAGGCCGGTGGGCATGCGGGCGCAGCATCGCCCGGTTGCGATTACCGAGCGCGAATTCGATCAGCCGGTATTGATAGGACTGAAAGCCGGAGCTTTGGCCAAGCCGGTTGCGAAACCTCGTATAGTCGCTCGGCGTCATCGTCCGCAGCACATCCCAGGCGTTGTTCAACTGCTCGAAAATGCGGCTCACCCGTGACAGCAGCTTGAAGGCCTCCGGCAGATGATCCTCACGGATGGCCCGCCGTGCGGCACCAAGCTCATGCAGGCAAAGCCGCATCCAGAGTTCCGAGGTCTGATGCTGGATGATGAAGAGCATTTCGTCATGCGCGCCCGAGATCGGATGCTGCGCCGACAGGATCGCCTCCAGCCCCAGATAGTCGGCATAGGACATCCGGCCATCAAAGGCCATTTCCGCCCCTTCGACCGCCGGATCATAGGGTTTGCCGCTCATTTCCCGGCCTCCATCGCC
>JAOUMG010000613.1 GCA_029881635.1 Paracoccaceae bacterium
GAACCAGCATCTGCCCGGGGATGGAAGTGTTTCCATCACATCGCGCACCAATGACCACAGCATTCTGGTATTAGCAGGTCCGAAGTCGCGCATAGTGCTGTCTGCGGCTTCAAGGGGTGACTGGTCAGCGAAGGCATTTCCCTGGCTGTCTGTACGCCGCGCCTTTGTCGGCATCGCACCGGCCGTTGTGATGTCGGTCAGCTTTTCCGGCGAGCTTGCCTACGAAATCCACGTTCCCAACGCCCAGCTTTATGCTGCCTATCTGGCTTTGCGAAAGGCCGGAGAGGCGCATGGATTGCGGTTGTTTGGGTCCTACGCCGTGGAATCGATGCGCCTTGAAAAGGGTTATCGGCACTGGAAGTCGGATCTGGTAACCGAATTTACTCCAGAGGAATCTGGCCTTGGCCGCTTTGTCAAAATGGAAAAACCGACTTTCATCGGCAAGGCAGCTTTGGAAAAAGCCGCGCCGCGCAAGGTCTTTGTGTCAATGGTGTTGGATTGCACCCATGCCCCAGCGCATGGGGGTGACAGCATCATTGCAGATGGGCGTGTTGTGGGCACGGTCACATCGGCGGGTTGGGGGCACCGGACCGGCAAGAACATCGCCATGGGGTTCATCGATCCAGCTTTTGGCACTATTGGCAGACAGTTGCAGGTCGAAGTGATCGGCGTGCCCGTACCGGCTCTAATCGTGCCAGATTGCCTTTACGATCCTGCGGGCAACAATCTGCGCCAGTAAAACCCTTTGGGTCCTGATCATACCGCGAAGGGCGGGCGCTAATAGCCCCCAGCGCAGGAATCTGTTGTGAATGTCAACTTAGGCACAATAAATGACGCTCCTGAGCGATTTTCAGGAAATCATCTGCGTAGGATGCGCAAAATTTTTAAGCGTGAGGACACTCCGGAATGTCGAATATCGAGCGGCTCAAGACCCAGCGGCAAGCTTCTGTTGAAAAAACAAAAAACGGCGCTCCGGCGCGCACACGCAACCCTTTCTTTGGCGTGGGTCCCATCACCGATGGTGCGACGGATGACGCAGATAGCCGCTTTTTGAAGTTTGAATTCGAGCATTGGCTTGAAACCAACTACCGCAAGCTTGACGACAAGGGCCGCGATCTTGGCCCATTTACCGCCGCCGAAATAGGCAGATCGATGCATCGCGGCTATCCAGCTGACAAGTTCCTGTTGGATATGATGCGCGAGATTCACCGCTACTTCGAATTTCCGAAATCAAACAAGATGGCCGTGGGGCTTGGCGGCGGTCACTCCGGTTTTACCGCCTGTGCATTGCATCTGATCACGACGAATGATCCAGACCAGCATGTCTTTGTCGATACCCTGCGCCCGGAATCCGACGCCGCCAAATCCTCCGGTTTTTTCCGCCAATCCTGGGGTGCGCAGATCATCGAAATGATGCGCTATGCCAAAGACGGCGACGAATCCCGCATTCACTTCGCCGAAGAGGAAGGCGTTGTGCCATCGGCGGACGCATTGGCGAAAATGGGCATCAAACTGTTTATCGGTGTGGGGCATGAAACCACCGGTGCCACCACCTATTCGGCACGCGATGTCGAAGAATTGCTGGCATGGATTGCCATGAACCCGGCCGAACATCACGTGGTGCTGGACGCGACCTCCATGCTGGGGGCCATGCCCTGGGGCGAAAAGCTGGTCCGCGAAGTCACCAACAAATGCTGCATGTTCATGCCGTTCCAAAAGGCGATCGGCGGCATATCCGGCTATTTCGTAGCCTCGTTTACGCCAGCCGCACTTGATCTGATCGAGCGCAATCAAAAGAAACCGTCATGGGCAATCCCGCGACAGCTGAAACTGGCCGCACCCGTCGATGCCAAGATGCCGCTGAGCGGCGAACGTACGGTCAAGGTTGGCCCGATCTATGATCCCGAGGCGAACAAGATGTTGGGCGGTGTGATCAACACCTATTCGACGCTGGCCTTCGCCGAAACCACCTTTGGTCTTTTGCGTGCGGAAAAGCGGATCGGATCTGTATCTGACCTGAACGCCCGTTCGGTCAAAAACCGCCAGGCCGTGAACGACTGGGTCGCGGCCAATCCCTTGTTCGAACTTGGCGTGGCAAAAGCAGAGTATCGTGGTGCTGCAGTGACGTTGCTGAAGGTCAACGACCCGGACATCACCGATCCAGCCGTTCACGCCCGTATTGTCGCCTATTCCAAGGCGATCTTGTCCTATGACGGTGTTACCCATCCAAATGGTGCCTATGAACCGGGTCTGGATGTTGCACGCTACATCAACGCCTTTCC
>JAOUMG010000612.1 GCA_029881635.1 Paracoccaceae bacterium
GCGGTGTGCCACGATCTCGGCAGTGGTCACGGCGTCACATTCCGTCGAATGCCGACCATTGCTCGGAAGGCCGACCAGATCGCCGGGAAAACCGAAGGCAATCACCTGTCGCCGACCGTCCTTGTGCAGGCGGGTCAGGCGCACGACACCTGAGACGATTTCGTAAACGAATCGCG
The DNA here is from genome assembly GCA_029881635.1 of Paracoccaceae bacterium. Classification (GTDB taxonomy): domain Bacteria; phylum Pseudomonadota; class Alphaproteobacteria; order Rhodobacterales; family Rhodobacteraceae; genus Albidovulum. The sequence goes on from JAOUMG010000612.1 coordinate 177, forward strand.
CAGGATCCGATTCAAAGAATAAATGCTGCCCTTCTTCCAGCCGTCGCGGAAGTTTTTCCGCATCTTGTTTTGGATAAGCAGGGATGTGGCGTAGGGTTTGCTGAACGGAATGAATGTCGCGTGCCGGTGCTGAATGCATGATCGCCCCCATTTGAAACAGGGGGGCAAGTTGGAATAGCCATGTCGCAGCCGTGTTGGTGAAATTGTATCAAAGTGTATCAGGGGCGGGAAACCGCCATAGATTGAATTCAATATATTGAATATTATTCGTTCTGAATTAGTTCATGGTAGAGTGTGATAGGTGAGGGGGCCCCATGGCCAACCGTAGAATTCTTGTCGTTGATGATGAGCGTGCCGTGCGGGATCTCCTGCGGCGTTGCCTTGAAAGCGACGGATATGAGGTGGCCGAGGCCGCCGGTGGTCAGGAAGCCATGGCGGTAATCCAGAACGGCGGCATCGACCTTGTAACGCTCGATATCAATCTCGGTGGTCAGAGCGGTCTCGATGTGGCGCAGGCGGTGCGCAAACACTCGGATGTGCCTATCGTCATGGTGACGGGACGCGGCGACGTGATTGACCGGATCGTTGGGCTGGAGATCGGTGCGGACGACTATATTACAAAGCCATTCCATGTGCGCGAAGTTCTTGCCCGCGTCCACAGCGTCCTGAGGCGCAGTAAGGGCGAAGCGCAGCCTGTGGTGGATAAGGGCGAAGAAGAAGCCTGCCCCGAATATGTCTTTGCGGGGTTTCGGGCCGTTCCGGACAGGCTGGAACTGTTCGACCCAGAGGGTAATCCGATCGAGCTGACGGGTGGCGATTTCCGCCTGCTCAAGGTCTTGCTGGAAAGACCGCGCCGGGTCCTTTCGCGTGAACAGATCATGGATCTGGTGAACGGCGCCGACTGGTCGCCGCTGGACCGCACCATCGACAATCAGGTCGCACGCCTGCGCAAGAAGATCGAACCAGAGCCGGCTTCGCCAAAGCTGATCAAGACGGTGCGCGGAATTGGTTATACATTCGCTGCCGAGGTGACCGCGTCAGGGCGTCTATGAACTGTTACCCGACAGAAGGATGCGGAGCCGGGTTGCGAGTTCATCCTGACGGTAGGGTTTGGACAGCAGTTGAAAATTCGTCGAAAAGCCATTTCCCGGATGGATCAAGTCGCCGGAGAAACCTGAGGTCAGCAGGATCGCGATTTCTGGCCTTTCCGCCCGGACCTTGCGGGCAAGGTCAAGCCCGTTCATCGCACCCGGCATCACGATATCGGTAAAAAGCGCGTCGATCCTGGCGTTTGATGCGAGAATGGCCATTGCTTCGTGGGCGTCCGCCGCGGGCAAGGCACGATAACCAAGCGCCTCGATCCGGCTGACCGACAGGCGCAGAATGGCATCGTCATCTTCGACGACCAGAATGGTCTGTCCGGAATCGGATTCGCCGACGGCTTCGGGAAGGCCATTGTCCGGCGTGGCAGGCGTGCCTGTGGCCGCCGGAAAGTGCAAGCTGATGGTCGTGCCAAGCCCAACCTCACTGTAGAGCGTCACATGGCCGCCCGACTGACGGACAAAACCGTAGACAGTTGCAAGACCAAGGCCCGTCCCCTTTCCGGGGGCTTTTGTGGTAAAGAAGGGTTCGAACGCCCGCAGTTTGACCTCGGGCGTCATGCCCTGGCCGTTATCCGTGACTGAAATGCGCACATACCGGCCCGGCGTCGTGCCGGTTTCTTCTGCAATGAACCTATCCGCCTCTACATTCGATGAACTGATCACGATCTCTCCCGCCGCGGGCATCGCGTCCTGTGCGTTGACGACAAGATTGATCAGCACGTTTTGCACTTGTGCAGGGTCGGTGTTGATAGGCCAGATTTCGGTTCCCAGCGCCGCGCGCAGCCTGATGTGGGGCGAGAGTGTGTGGGACAGCAGATTGAGTGTTTCGCGTATAATGATGTTTGTATCCAGAATGACAGGCTGAAGAGGACCCCGTCGGCCATGGATCAGAAGCTTCTCTATGACCTTGGTACCGAGTTCGGCGGCAGAAAGCGCTTCGTGCAGCAATGCTTTTTGTTCACTATCCACAAGCTTCGCGTCGAGCAATTCGAGATTGCCGATG
>JAOUMG010000615.1 GCA_029881635.1 Paracoccaceae bacterium
ATCAAGAGAGATAACCTCGGCACCCGATTCCGAAATAGCCCGCATCTGTTCTGCAAAGACCGTGGGTGCAATTGCAGTCGCCCCGCCACGGTCCGATATCGAATGGTACATCAGTATATCGACAATGGGTTCAGCCACGCCTCAATCCTCGACCCGGTGGCTTTCAAATTCATGCCGATGTGCCGCCCATTTCGCCCGGTCAACGGTGCCGTCTGGTCTAAGGCTGTCAACTGCGGCATAGGCCATTGCAAACGCATGGTGCGTGTTGTCATGGGCGAAAAGCCCCTGGCGACCAAAACTCAGGAACCCTTCAAGGCCCAAAAGCCAATTGTCGACCGTTTCGAAGTGTCGTTGATAGTCCAGATCATAAACCGGGTAAGCATGCGCCAGCCTGCGGGTTTCACAACGATCCACTTCCATCGTGACTGGCAACCCGACCCCTTCGAGCCATTTGACGAAGTGATGGCCGATTTCTTCATCTGACATGTCCCACCACTTTTCACCCGGATCGCATGGCAGTTCGGCGCAGAGAATGGTGCGGCCCTTCGGCTCGGTCGCCGAGTTATAATTCTTGGGTTCTGACATCCGGCTGATCGGGATAGATAGTTCCGGAAAGTAATGGGCATCATATTCCGTAAACTGGTCCGTCTTCAGGATCAGATAGACAAGAATCATCCCCCTGAAGCGGATAGAATCTGCGGCCATCGTCACTGCGGGCGGCGGTGGCGGGTCCATCAGGCGCACAACGGTTGTCAGCGGGATTGTGGAAAATATCTGATCGGCCGAGTGACGGACCTCCTTGTCGCCGTCACGAACCACAACACCGGTGACCTGCATTTTCGTGCGCTCAATGCGCGCGATATCAGCACCAAAGCGAAAGGCAGCACCCTGCGCGCTTGCTGCATCCACCATTGATTGTGAAATCTGCCCAAAACCCTTTCTCGGGTAATAGAAACGCCCCGTTGTAGCACCCCGCATCCCAGGTAGCATGCGCATCATCTTGGCCAGAATCTTGCCGACCGAACCGCTGGACACCCGTCGTTCCGCCAGCATCACAGCAAGCTTGTCAGGGTCCAGACCCCAAAGCTTTTTGACATAGGGGAAATAGAAGTTCTCAGAAATGGTGCGGCCGAGACCGTCGTATAAAATCGACGAAAAGCTTTTTTCACCCGTCCGCTTGCGGCGAAATGGTTTTAACAGCATGTCCGCCAGCAAAGATGCCGCAAAGGGCTTTGGCAAACGCAACAGCGCATCAGCCGGTTTCAGCGGAAAATGAATCCACCGCCCACCCAGCCGGATTCGGCCATGGCGCGGCTGCAGCAGCAGGTCATCGCCTAATAGCGCCTTCACATCGGCCAGCACGTTTTCATCCGCCACCGGATGAAACCGGTGCGAGCCATAGTCGCACCAGATGCCGTCGATCTGGAATGAGGTCGAATTGCCCCCGGCAACAGGCGCACGTTCCAGCACCTCCACCTCGGCCTTGCCTTTCGACAAAGCATAGGCGGCAGCGATGCCCGCAGGCCCCGCGCCAAGGATGGTGATCCGGGGCTTCGCGCCGGTCGGGGTCGGTCTGTCTGTTGGGACGGTCAAGTGTTTCTCCTGAAGACCCAGAAAAGGGATATGAAATAACTGCAGAGGAACGATGCCCCGAAGGCCACCGTCAGCGCGATCCAGAATGGCACGGCCGTAACACGCTCAAACCCGACAAGCACGATCAGCCGCACGACGAGCGACGCCATGACGGCTGCCAGATAGCGCAGAAAGCCAAAGACGGATGCCGGGGCACCGTCGCCGGTCGAAAAGGTGATGTGGTGATGGCCGAGATAGTTCAGGACCGTGCCGATCAGAAACCCGAGCGTCGAGGCGACGACACCGGAGAGACCCAGAAAGGAATGCAGCGCAAGGGCGGAAAGATAGTCTACCACCGTCCCCACGCTCGACACGCCGAAAAAGCGCATGAACCGGCTGTTTCCGATCCGCGCCAGCATCACCGGCCCCCGCCATATGTGGGACAACCATGGGTCATTCGATATACATCTCATGCCACATGGAGAAGTTCAGCATGCCCCAGAGCGCACGGCCATGGTCGCGCTTGCTGGCCATATGCTCGTCCACCAATTGCTTGACGGCAGAGGGGCGGAAGATGTCGATCTTCCGCATCCGCTCTTCGCCCAGGTAGTGATGAACCATGTCGGCCAGATCGGTCTTCAGCCAGCGCGAATAGGGCATTTCCAGCCCGACCTTCTTCTTGTCGAGGATCGACTGGGGTAGATGCCC
>JAOUMG010000616.1 GCA_029881635.1 Paracoccaceae bacterium
CATTGCTGCCGGTGTTTTTCCAACAGCGCTTTGCTATCATGCTTCCCGTCCGGTTCTTTGCCGGGATCGTGTTGTTCATTTTCGCGACAATATTCCTGGGTGAGGCCCGCGGGTTTTATGACCGCTATTGGTGGTGGGACATCCTGTTGCACGCGGGATCGGCCCTCGGTTTTGGTCTTTTGGGGTTTTTGTTCGTCTTCATGCTTTTCGAAGGCAACAAATATGCAGCACCGGCCTGGGCCGTTTCCTTCATCAGTTTCTGCATGGCGCTGTCCATTGGTACGATGTGGGAAATTTTCGAATTTGTAATGGATCAGACCTTTGGCCTGAATATGCAAAAAAGTGGCCTGACCGATACAATGGTTGACCTGATCGTGGACATGTTCGGTGCGGGATTGGGCGCGTTGTCCGGTTTTCTCTTCCTCAAAGGCCTGCAGCTGGGCGGGCTGACCGGTGTGTTGCAAGAGTTCATTCAGGCGAACCGGCGGTTTTTCAGAAGGCGGCGCTGACCAGTGTCATGGGAGATGTTCAGGCAGGTTACTGAAGCCGACCAATCCGTTCGGTAAGAAGCTTATAAAAACCTTCGGCATCAACGTCATTCATGAACATCGCATTGGCGTCGCGGTCGGTTACGCGCCACCAGTCAACGACGGTCATGCCCAGGGTGAAGGTTCCCGTTGTTTCAATCTCGATATTGACATGACGGCCGGTGAATAACTCGGGCTGCAGCAAATAAGCGATAACGCAAGGATCGTGCAGCGGTGCGCCTTGGCTGCCATACTTCGCCATATCAAAGCGCTCGAAGAAATTCGTCCAACTGGCGACGGCGCGGCCAGCCTGATTGCCCAGGTTACGAAACCCCTCAACCCTTGCGCGGGTGGTCAGCACCTTGTGCGTGACATCAAGCGGCATGACAACCATAGGAACACCGGATCTAAACACGATTTCAGCGGCTTCTGGGTCAACGTAAATGTTGAACTCGGCAGCAGGTGTGACATTGCCAACTTCGAAATAGGCCCCGCCCATCAGGACTATTTCCGCGACGCGGCCAATAATGTCGGGCGCGCGTTGAAAAGCAGTTGCGATATTCGTCAGCGGCCCGAGCGGGCAAAGCGTGATCGTGCCGGCCGCATTTTCGCGGAGCTGTGCGATCAGAAAATCTACCGCATGGCCGTCTGCAAGCGGCATTTCGGGGGTCGGCAGCTCAATTCCGTCCAGCCCGGTTTTGCCATGTACATATTCCGCCGTGACAAGTTTGCGGTTCAACGGCGCGTCGCATCCCGCAAAGATCGGCATGTCGTCACGCCTTGCAAGTTCGCAAATGACCCGTGCGTTTTTCGCGGTCAGTTCCAAAGGAACGTTGCCCGCAACCGCCGTGACCCCCAAAACGTCTAATTCGGGTGACGCCAATGCCAGAAGTATGGCAACCGCATCGTCCTGACCTGGGTCGGTGTCGATGATGATCTTGCGTGATTGTCCCAATGGATTCTCCGTTCTGCGCGCTTGCCTTCAAGCCGCTCGGTTGGCTTTGCTCACAAAGTTTAAGCCTATTTTAACCAAATCTTTGCCACAATGTTTTGACAGCTTTAACGCTAATTCTTTTTGCCAGGGGTAACTCGATGCGCCCAGTTCCAGATGCTTTTTACGTCCACCTAGGCGTACATAGCACCGGCGCAAGAACATTTCAGAAATTCCTTCAGTCCAATCGGACGAAGCTGGGAAGAATCGGCTACAGCGTTGCCTGCTCGGATGACGCGGTGCCATCAAACCAGCCTTGCCGGAAATCCTCCGATTCCTATGTGCTCAGCAAGCGGGTAGACGTGGACCGTAGCGAAGCCGTGACGGGGGTTGGTGCATCAACACCGCCCCGAATGCACGGGATGATCTTATCGGACCTCAATATCATGGGCGGGTTGTCTGATATGTTGGCGGGGCGTTTCGCTTCGGATATCAGGGAACGCGCGGAAAGGCTGCGCAAAGTAGCCGGGCAACCAGTGGATCATCTGGCGGTTTCAGTTCAGGCCTATGATATGGCATTCCTGGATGCCTGGCGTTGGCTGGCGTTGGAACAATCGTTGGACCCGTTCGAAAGATATGCCGACACGATGGCCGGCTTTTCCGGCGGCTGGGTTGAGGCTGTCGAAATCTTACGCGAAACGCTTGAGGTGCAAAAAGTCACGATTGTGCTGGCTGATCCAAGCCCCGCAGAGCTTTTGACACTTCTGGTTCCGGAATGCGGGCAGGTGGACTTGGTTGGCGTGGCCCCTCAGCCGGTT
>JAOUMG010000618.1 GCA_029881635.1 Paracoccaceae bacterium
CACTATGCACAAGTCCACGGATTGGTGCTGTCAGACCGATGAGAACTGGTCTCTGCAAGGACAGTGAGGCTGCCCCTTATTCCGCGCCGAGCTGACGCCACTCGGCGAGTGCGGTGGTTCGGTTCAGCTTGAAGTTGGCTCGGGAGTAGAGGCTGCGGTCCTGATTGAAATGGTTTGAGACGGAGGCGTGAACGGCGGCAAACTTCTGGAGACTTCGCATGCTACGGAACCGCTGCATGGCGTGTTCTCGTCGTCGAAACGGCAGGTGCGAATTCTCAGCCCGATTGTTAAGCCACCGGCCCGTTTCCTGCCGGTCAGCGTTGCCAACGACTTTCATCGCAGCGCCATAAGATCGAAGCTTGTCCGTTGCCAAGGTTTTCGGGGATCCATGCCGACGCATTGTTTTCTTTAAAAATTTCAATGCCGCCTTGCGATCCCGTGTCTTCGTCACGAAGCTTTCCAGAACCTCGCCTTCGTGATCGACTGCGCGCCACAGGTAGTGACGTTCGCCGTTGATCTTCACGAACATCTCGTCCAGGTGCCACTGCCAATTCGAGTATGCGCGCATCCCGCTGACCCGCCTTTTCCGAAGTTCCGAGGCAAACATCGGACCGAACCTGTTCCACCAAAACCGGACGGTCTCGTGGCTGATGTTGATACCGCGCTCGTGCAGCAGGTCCTCGACGTTTCGGAGTGAAAGTGGAAAGCGAACGTACATCATGACCGCCAGGCGAATGATCTCCGGGCTGCTGTGAAAGTACTTGAAAGGGTTGCGTTTTGTCATGGAACGACGCTACGAAACCGCCCTGCCCAGCTCAAGGCGATTTGTTCTGACAGTGCCCCGCCGGGCCATCTGGGCAGCCCGGCGGAGTGCGTTCAGGCCACGTTCTTGATGACGTTCCATCCGAAGATGGCGGTAGCCACAAGGATCATCAGTTCTGAAATTGGCGCAAGAGGCACCATAGCGGTTTCAGATATCTTCCCGCTCAAGAACAAGTAGAGCATGATCAAAACTACAAAAGTGCCGACTGAGTGCAGCCAGAAGTGTGCCTTCGTCAACAGACCGCCAGTCATTGCCGGAAACACATGGTAAACAACGGCATAGATCGCCGGTAACACAAAACCCAACAGATTTATGTGCGCATGCAGTGGTGCAAACGTATGGTCCCCTGAGCCGCCCATATACATACCAAACAGCATACCTATCAGCAGGTATGTACAACCAATCAGCAAAAATTTGCGTGAGATAGACATAACTCCCCCTCCCGGAATGCGCCGGATGTTTCCGGTCACAGATTTATTCTAGGTAAAGGTAGTTGATCTGAGAAGGCTAATGATGGTCACGTGCATCATCAAATCTGCCCCACAGTTGCTGACGTCAACCACGCCGTGACGTTGAACAATCCTCTCAAGATGCTTGAGGTTGTTGAGCGCGTGAGAGAGGTCCCTATGGGGCGACATTCTTAGGGAAGGTGAATGGCGCACCCGGAGCGATTCGAACGCCCGACCCTCAGATTCGTAGTCTGATGCTCTATCCAGCTGAGCTACGGGTGCGTGCGGTGGCATTTAGCGGCCCGGTTGGATCAATGCAAGGGCAAAACCTTGAAATGCTGCGGTCAGGTGCCGTTGGAGATTGGAAATGCTCACAACCCGCCTCCTGCTTTTGAGCAACCGGGAAAAGTCGTGGCGCGCGACGCGACTATGCAGAACGTGGCAATTCGCCGAGTGCCAGTTCACGCGGCAGGTGGACGACGAATTCCGTTCCGTCCGGCCCTGATCGCACAAGCTCCAACCGTCCGCCATGGCCACGGACAAGTTCGGCGGCGATGGCCAGACCAAGGCCGGTCCCACCCTTTCGCATGCCACCCTGAAAGGGCTGAAAGAGATGGTCGCGGGCGCGTTCGGGCAACCCTGGCCCTGTATCGCCAACCCTGATCCACCAGCCGGCATCTTCGTCGCCTGCGCCGATTTCTATTGTGCCGGGCTGCCGCGTGGCTTCAATCGCCTGATGCGCATTTCTCACAAGATTGGTCAGCACCCGGTGGAGCTGCTCATGATCGGCGCGGATCGACAGATTGGCCGGGACATCGGTTACAAAATCGATCTTTGCCTCTCCGGCTGAAATCTCCTCGCTTTCAATGACGTCACGCACGAGGCTGGCAAGCATGAAGCGCGACATTGCCGGTGGCGGTTCTTCTGCCTTGCCAAAGGCCAGCGTGGATTCGCACAGATTGACGGCACGGCTGATCGAATTCACCAGCTTGGGCGCGGCC
>JAOUMG010000617.1 GCA_029881635.1 Paracoccaceae bacterium
TCAACCAATGCGCTGGGTGTCAGACCCAAGGCACCCTCAGGTGCCGTTATCTGTGCATCCTGTCCGTTCGGTGGTTCTGGCAGTTGAGAAACCTCATTCATAGCCTATAGATAGGGTGCAATCTGCGACCTTACAATCTTGGGGTCGTTGATTTTGCAGGCCGGTATCAGCGTACGTTTTTTGAAACTATCCGGGCGCAACGACACCTTTGGCCTTGCGCACCGATCCTTTTACGCCCTCCCACGCACCGGGTCGCAGGGCCAAACCCAGCACCCGGTCGGGGTTGGTTGGTGGCGGCATGACCACGCCTTCGAGTTTGCGAAACCCAAAACGCTGGTAGTAAGGTGCATCGCCGACCAGAAGTACCCGCTCCCAGCCCAGCCGAAACGCCTCGGGCAGGCTTTCATGGATCAAGAGTCCGCCCAATCCTTCGCCCTGCCGTGTCGGATGCACCGCAACCGGCCCGAGTAGCAGAACCGGCTTCCCGCCAACGGTTACCGGCCAATAGCGGATTACTGCGGCCAGAATCCCGTCATGGTCCCGCAGGGTCAGGCATAGCTCTGCCACTTTCGGCACGCCGTTGCGCAGACGGTAGGAAGACAAGGCCGTACGCCCCGGCGCAAAGCAGAGATCGTAAAGCGCCTCCACCTCCCACCAATCTGCCTCAGTTTCCACTTCGAGCTTGTACACGCCTGCCCCAAAACGCCGAATCTGCTGGAAACGCGGGTAACACGCGGGCAAGATCAGGGCAAATATCAAAGAGGTACAATATGTTCTACCGGCCAGAGGAAGGCCACGGTCTTCCTCACAATCCCTTTAATGCCCTGATCACCCCGCGGCCCATCGGCTGGATATCGACGCGCGGATCAAAGGGCGACAACCTCGCCCCTTATTCATTCTTTAACGGCATCGCCTATACGCCGCCGCAGGTTATGGTTGCCTCTACCGGCCGCAAGGACAGCCTGCGCAATATTGAGGAAACCGGCGTCTTTGCCGTCAATATCGTCGAATATGCCGCGCGAGAGGCGATGAACCTGACCTCGGGCAGCTATCCGCAGGGGACCGACGAATTCACCCTTGCGGACATTGACCGCACAGAATGCGAAACCATCCCTTGCCCACGCGTCTCGGGTGCACCGGCCACTCTTGAATGCCGGGTCAATCAGATTATCCGGCTATTGGGCGAAGACAACCACCTGATCTTGGGCGAAGTAATCGGCATCCACTTGCGTGACGACTGCGTTGTTGACGGCCGGTTCGACGTGACCCGATTTCAGCCACTCGCGCGTGGAGGATATCGCGACTATTCGGTTGTGACCGAGGTTTTTGAAATGCTTCGCCCGGGCCAAGAGTGATTTTTCCTTCCCACGACCAGCCCAATTCGTAACGACATGTACATGATGCTGAAAAAACATTCTTGATGGCACGACCCGTCCCCCATCGCGGTATTCTCGTGCTTTTGTCAGCATCTCTTCTGGCTATGGTGCTGGGGTCAGTCCACGCCTTTTCAGTGTTCCTGGTACCGCTTGAGGCCCAGTTCAACGCCACGAGGTCGCAAGTCAGCCTGACCTATTCGCTTGCGCTGGTCGCGATTACTGCCTCCGTGCTGTTGGGGTACAAGGTCTTTGCGCGCTGGCCTGCTGGCAGCTTTGTCATGGGCATCTGCGCCCTGGCCGCCGCCGGGGCCTTCGTCGCAGCCCTCGCACCGTCGCTGATATGGGTCTGGGTTGGGTACAGCCTGCTATTCGGTACAGCCAATGGCCTCGGCTACGGGTTCGGGCTGCAACTGTCGGCACAGGCGAACCCGGCCCGGCCAGGAATGGCGATGGGAATCGTCACCGCCTGCTACGCCTTGGGCGCGACGCTGTCACCGGCAGTTTTCGCAGCAGCCCTCGCCTCTGGCGGTACACCTACGGCTTTTGTCGGCCTTGCGGCCACACTGGCGGCAGCGGCGTTGATCTGCGGCATGCTGCTGTCACTCTCTGGGGCTGTCTTTGCCCCGGCAGCTTCGCTGTCCGCGCGAAAGCTTGTCCCGCGCGGTCAGTTCTTTCTCTTGTGGTTCGGCTATGGTGCTGGCGTTGCGGGTGGGCTGATGGCCATCGGCCATGCGGCTGGCATTGCCTCGTCGATGGGGTTCACGGCGGGTCCGTGGATCACCCCGACGCTGATCGCCTTTTGCAACATGATAGGCAGCCTTGCGGGGGGGTGGCTCGCGGACCGGGTCAATACATCTCGGCTGCTGATCGGCCTGCCGATGGTCACGGCGATTGCCT
>JAOUMG010000051.1 GCA_029881635.1 Paracoccaceae bacterium
CGGTCCCGCCAACGTTGGTTCTTGCGGATGCGGTCGATGGCCTTGCGCCGGGCGACACGCAAAAGCCAGCCTTGCGGATTATCCGGCGGACCTGAGCGTTGCCAGTGGATCAGCGCTGCGGCCAATGCCTCTTGCAAGCAATCTTCGGCCAACTGAAAGTTGCTCAAACCCGCGATAAGTGCCGCCAGAAGCCGCCCCCGATCCTGCCGCACGACATTTGTGATCGTATCGGCAATACCGGGGGCCGCACCCATTCAGCCCAGCACCATGATTGGGCGAACCTCGACAGTGCCGTATTTGGCGCCGGGGATCAGTGCCGCGTATTTAAGCGCCGCGTCCAGATCAGCGCAGTCAAAGATGTAAAACCCGCCGAGCTGTTCCTTGGTCTCGGCAAAGGGGCCGTCCATCGTTTCGGTCTTGCCACCGCGGATGCGCAGGCTGGTGGCGGTACTGACCGGCTCCAGCGGTTCGCCCGCGACAAAGACACCATCGCGTTTATAAACCTCATTGGCGGCGAAATATCCCTGCATCATCGCATTTGATTCGTCGCTGCCGTGTTCTGGCAAAAGATCAGGGTCACCGTAGATCAGCGCTATATATTGCATTGTCGATTTCTCCTTGGTTGGGTCAGTGTGAAAAGTTTGGTTCCTTCAGGCAAGGTCTATACCGGAAGTCCGGCTGCCAGCAGGGCAAAAAGGGGTATCAGCGTCGCGATCCATGTCCCGCTGGTTCCGGCTACCCGCAACATCAGCGCAGAGCGCGACTGAGACAGACCAAAGGGATGGATCAGCCGTGACAGGACCAATAGACCGCCTGCGAGATGCAACCAGATCCCGCCAAGACCCTGCACCTCGGCCAGGGCCAGCGCAATCAGGGCCAAAGGCACGGTTTCGACGAAGTTGCCGTGCCGCCGCATCGGCAGCATCAGTTCCATTTTACCCCCGGTACCAAAGAGAGTGTCATGGCGTGCGCGCGCAACGACGACCAAGACTTGCAAGACAATCATGATCAGGCCAAGCAGACCGGTATAAAATCCTGTGATCGGGAATGTCATCTGCGTTCCTTTCTGTTTTGTGTCTCCTAGGACGTCTGGCGGTGACAGATTTCGACATCGTGCCAGAAATTTTTTCGCCATTGTCTAAGGTGGCGCCCTTTTACCCCACGCCCACATGCCCTATGAGGTCGGCCATCCGAGCCCCGGGGGAACATGATGCAGGAACCTGAGATCACCAAGGAACTGATTGCCGCCCATGGGCTGAAGCCCGATGAATACGCGCGCATCCTTGAGATTATCGGCCGTGAACCCAGTTTCACCGAACTGGGCATATTCTCCGCCATGTGGAACGAACATTGTTCTTACAAGTCTTCGAAAAAATGGCTGCGTACCTTGCCAACCGAAGGGCCTCAGGTGATCTGCGGGCCGGGCGAAAATGCCGGTGTGGTGGATATCGGTGACGGTCAGGCGATCATCTTCAAGATGGAAAGCCATAACCACCCCTCCTATATCGAGCCGCATCAGGGGGCTGCGACCGGCGTTGGTGGTATTCTGCGTGATGTCTTTACCATGGGCGCCCGTCCTATCGCGGCAATGGATTCGCTTTCGTTCGGCCTGCCCTCCCATCCCAAAACAGCCCATCTGGTTAAAGGGGTTGTTGAAGGCGTCGGGTCCTATGGCAATTGCTTTGGCGTGCCGAATGTCGGTGGCGAGGTTCGGTTTCACCGCAGCTACAACGGCAACTGCCTCGTGAATGCCTTTGCTGCCGGTCTGGCCGATACCGATAGCATATTTTATTCCGCCGCTTCTGGTGTGGGCATGCCCGTCGTTTATCTCGGGGCAAAAACCGGACGCGACGGTGTGGGCGGTGCCACCATGGCCTCGGCAGAATTTGATGACACCATCGAGGAAAAGCGCCCGACCGTTCAGGTAGGCGACCCCTTCACCGAAAAGCGCCTGCTGGAGGCCTGCCTTGAACTCATGGCCTCAGGCTCAGTCATTTCGATCCAGGATATGGGGGCGGCAGGTCTGACCTGTTCGGCGGTCGAGATGGGTGACAAGGGCGGACTTGGGATCCGCCTTGATCTTGACCGGGTTCCAACCCGCGAAAAGGCAATGACTGCCTATGAGATGATGCTCTCGGAATCGCAAGAGCGCATGCTGATGGTGCTGAAGCCGGAAAAAGAGGCCGAGGCGCGGGCGATCTTTGACAAATGGGATCTCGATTTCGCGCTGGTCGGGGAAACCATCGCCGAGGATCGGTTCCTGATCATTCACGGCAATGAAACCAAGGCCGACCTGCCGCTGTCCAAGCTCGCCTCAAGTGCGCCGGAATATGACCGGCCTTGGGTGGAAACGCCCAAAGCGGCACCTTTGGGCGAGGTTCCGGCAATAGATGCTATTGATGCGCTTAAGGCACTGATCGGCAGCCCGAACTACGCACATAAGGCCTGGGTCTGGGAACAGTATGATACCAGCGTCATGGCCGATACCGTGCGCGCACCGGGTCTGGGTGCCGGGGTGGTACGGGTGCATGGCACGGGCAAGGCGCTGGCCTTCACGTCCGATGTGACGCCGCGCTATGTCAAGGCCAACCCTTTTGAAGGCGGCAAACAGGCGGTGGCAGAAGCCTACCGCAACCTGACGGCCTGCGGAGCCCTGCCCCTTGCCTCGACCGACAACCTCAATTTCGGCAACCCCGAAAAGCCCGAGATCATGGGCCAGTTTGTCGGTGCAGTAAAAGGCATCGGTGCAGCTTGCAAGGCGCTGGGGATGCCGATCGTGTCGGGCAACGTCTCGCTTTACAACGAAACCGATGGCACCGGCATCCTACCGACGCCGACGATCGGGGCAGTGGGGTTGTTGGCATCACTTGACGAGATGATCGCGGGCCTACCGGTCGAGGGCGATGTTGCCATCGTCATCGGGGCCACAGCCGGGCATCTGGGCCAATCCGCCCTACTGGCCGAAGCCTTTGGTCGCGAAGAGGGCGATGCCCCCCCCGTCGATTTGGCGGCAGAGCGCAAGAACGGTGAATTCCTGCGAACAAACCGCAAATTGCTTCGCGCGGCCACGGATCTGTCAGATGGTGGTCTGGCGCTGGCAGCCTTTGAAATGGCCGAGGCGGCAGGCATCGGCGTGACGCTCCGGGCCAAGGATGTAGCGCAGTTGTTCGGCGAGGATCAGGCTCGTTATCTTGTTGCGGTTGCCCCGGAAAAGGCTGCGGCACTGGCCAAGGCTGCCGATAGCGCTGGCGTTGCTTTTGCCCATGCTGGAACCTTTGGTGGCACCCAGGTCCGGTTGGGGGCGAGCGAGGCACCACTGACCGCGCTGTCAGACCTTTACCGCACCGCCTTTGCCGCCGCGGTCACGTAACGGATAACACCCTAAGAATTACGGCAAACAGGCGCCAAGGGGCGCCTGACATTTCCGGCAGGTTGAATGCGATCTGATCGTCAGGTCGGGTGAACGTGCGATCCCAGATGATGCGCGATCTTGTCCACAATACTGTTGACCCCGTTACTGACAGAGATGAAAGCCGCAACGCCCAACCCGATGACTGCAGCGGTCAGCACCACCCAATCAGCGGTTACAGCACCTTCCTCTTCGTCCTGAAATTTCTTCAGGGCACGAAACATTTTCATTTTCAGGCTCCTTCTGAGGCCAGGATTCCGTCTTAGGTTGTATTCTTAACTCCAATTGTGTTGATAATTTGACCCGAAGATGTCCATCAATGAGTCCGATTCACACATTCGGGTAATCTAAATTGCCACCTGCGCTGCCTTGCGGTCCGCCTCAACGCGCCCTACATTCGCGCAGAACGATCAAAGGACGCAGACCCGCGATGGCAATGGAAGCCCAAGATATCGAAGCACTTATCCGGGAAAGCTTCCCGAAGGCCAAGATCACCATCACCGATCTTGCCGGTGACGGAAATCACTATGCCGCCGAAGTGATCGACGAAAGCTTCAAGGGAATGAACCGTGTCCAGCAACAACGCGCGGTCTATGCCGCTCTCAAAGGTAAGATGGACGGAGCGCAAGGCGAGTTGCACGCGCTGGCCCTGACTACCAAAGCACCGGAGTAAACGATATGACCACGACCACGACCGCCCAGGACCAAATTCGCGATACCGTAAGCAAAAACGACGTCGTGCTTTTCATGAAGGGCACCAAGACGGTTCCTCAATGCGGATTTTCTTCGCGCGTGGCCGGAGTGCTGAATTTCATGGGCGTTGAGTTTTCCGACGTGAACGTGCTGGCCGATGCCGACATCCGTCAGGGGATCAAGGATTTTTCGGACTGGCCAACCATCCCGCAGCTTTACGTCAAGGGCGAGTTTGTCGGTGGCTGTGACATTGTCACCGAGATGACCCTTTCAGGCGAACTCGACCAACTGTTTGCCGACAAGGGTATCGCATTCAACAAGGAAGCCGCCGATCAGATCCGCGCGGCGAATGAATAAGCCGCGCCCGAAGGCTTCGGGTTTGACCTGACTTCAGAACGCTTTCTAGCTAGCCCGACGTTCGTCCATGCGGTCGGCCAGAGCTTCGGCTTGGGCGGCGATTTCTGACAATGTATCTACCACGATGTCGGGAATGACTGGCACTTCGATACGCTCGGGATTGGCGCGGGCATTTGCTGCAACCCGTTCGGCCAGGGTGGCGCGCTCTTCCGTCGCACGCAGTTGATCTTCCAGCCCGGCGGTCCTGTCGGCCAGCATCAATCCTGCCATCAACAACATCCGCGCTTCAGGCATGCGGCCGATCTGGCTGATCAGAACGGTGGCCTCATTGTCGAGCATCTTTGCGGCTGCGCGCAGGAAATGCTCTTCGCCATCCTGGCAAGCAACTTCAAACTCCCTGCCGCCGATTTCGATTTTCATTTCCGACATCAGGCCACCTCGCCGATCAGGGGTTTCAATTCCGAAATGATCTCTTCCATTTCAGCCAGTTCGGCGGCACGCGCCGCACGCAGGGCTTCAAGTTCGGTCAGCATCGATTTGTTGATCAGGTGCGGTTCGGTGATCCCTGAACGGGCCGCTTCAGACAACGCGCGGTTGGTTTCCGTCAATTCCGCGTTCAGCCGCCGCTGACGCTGCGCTTCCGCTCCGGCCGCATCGAGTTGCTGTGTCAGGCGGGCAACCTTCTTTTCCAGCGCACTGACCATGTTTTCCTGCTTTTCCTTGATTGCCCGGACCCGTTCGGTCAACTGAGCATTGGCCGAACGTTCAGCCTCCAGTGCTTCTTGCAGTTCCGCCTCAACCTTGCTGCTTTCCGCCGATGCCGGGCTTGGCGCTGCGATCTGGCCTGCCGGCAATCCGTCGATATTCTGCCCGATCCGTTCCAGCGCCGCAGAGATGCGTCGTTCCAATTCGGCGATATCGTTCATCTGGTCTGGCCCCCTGCCCAAAGTGTACCTCTGCTTTTTTGCCCCCTCCGGCGCCAATCGTCAAACGGCGAATCGCACGCTTGAGGGGTTCGGTGCAAGTTTAGACCAAAGCATGCACCAATATCTCCCCCCCTTTTATGCCAAGGCTTTAGGGATGCGCTTGATCTTGCCCCCGAGCCTGCTATCAAGCCCGCGACCTGACATGGCCCAGAAAAAAGGATCGAAACCGTGGACATTGCCAACTTGCGCAAAAATCATTCCGATCATTGGGCACGTGCCTGCGCTATTCGCACGCTGACGCTCGACGCCGTTGCGGCGGCGAATTCCGGCCATTCCGGTATGCCCATGGGCATGGCAGATGTGGCGACGGTCCTGTTTGAGAAACATCTGAATTTTGACGCAGCCGCGCCCGACTGGCCCAACCGCGATCGGTTCATCCTGTCTGCAGGGCACGGATCGATGCTGATCTATTCGCTGCTTTACCTGACCGGCTACAAGGACATGACGCTGGAGCAGATAAAGAACTTCCGTCAATGGGGCGCGATCACGGCAGGGCACCCCGAATACGGGCATGCCAAGGGCGTTGAAACGACGACCGGCCCGTTGGGTCAGGGCATCGCCAATGCCGTCGGATTTGCCATGGCCGAAGAAAACCTGCGCGCACGCTGGGGTGCGAAGATCATCGATCATTACACCTATGTCATTGCCGGTGACGGCTGCCTGATGGAAGGCGTCAGCCAAGAGGCCATCGGTCTGGCCGGAAAACAGCAATTGTCGCGGCTGATCGTGCTTTGGGACAACAACGGCATCACCATCGACGGCAAGGTTTCAATTTCTGACGTGACGGATCAGAAGGCACGCTTCAAGGCGTCCGGCTGGGATGTTTTTTCTTGCGACGGACATGACCCGGAGGACATCAACCGGGCCATCATTGCCGCCAAAGCCAGCCCCAACCCGGCGCTGATTGACTGTGCAACGCACATCGCACTCGGATCCTCGGCGCAAGATACGTCAAAAGGCCATGGCGCGTTGACCGATGCCCAGCTGATCGCCGATACCAAGGCCGCCTATGGCTGGACCAGCCCCGCATTCGAGATACCCGCTGCCGTCAAATCCGCATGGGAGGCGACCGGCGCGCGCGGCGCAGATACGCGCAAGGCATGGGAAGCGCGGCTGGCCAGCCTTTCGGCGTCGAAACAGGCTGAATTCGCCCGTCAGTTCGCGGGCGACATGCCCAAGAAACTGCCCGCGGTGATCCGGGCCCTGAAAAAGCAGGCCAGCGACGGCGCCCCCAAGGTCGCCACCCGCAAGGCCAGCGAAATGGTGCTGGAACTGGTCAACCCGGTCATGCAGGAAACCGTCGGCGGTTCGGCCGATTTGACCGGATCAAACAACACCAAAACCGCCGATCTGGGCACTTTCGGTCCGGACAACCGCAAGGGACGTTACGTCTATTTCGGCATACGCGAACAGGGAATGGCTGCGGCGATGAACGGGATGGCGCTGCACGGGGGTGTGCGCCCCTATGGCGGAACCTTCATGTGCTTTACCGACTACGCCCGCCCGGCGATGCGGCTTTCGGCCCTTATGGGTGTTCCTGTGGTCTATGTGATGACGCATGATTCCATCGGTCTGGGCGAAGACGGGCCGACCCATCAGCCCGTCGAACATCTGGCGATGAGCCGGGCCACGCCCAATACATGGGTTTTCCGCCCCGCCGATCTGGTCGAAACCGCCGAAGCCTGGGAACTGGCACTTGCCAGCAAATCTACGCCTTCGGTACTGGCACTGAGCCGACAGAACCTGCCGACCGTGCGGCACGCGCACACGGCCAAGAACCTGACCGCCCAAGGTGGTTACGTGCTGGCCGATGCAGTGGCCAAACGTCAGGCGATCCTGATGGCGACGGGGTCAGAGGTCGAGATCGCCCTGAAAGCCCGCGACCTGCTCGAAGCGTCAGGCATCGGCACCCGTGTTGTCTCCATGCCCTGCATGGAGCTGTTTGCCGCCCAGCCCGAGGCCTACCGCAAACGGGTTCTGCCCGGTGGCCCGGTAAGGGTCGCCGTAGAGGCGGGTGTACGCCAGCCTTGGGACCGGTTCTTGCTGGGCGAGCGTGGCCGCGAAGCAAAGGCCGGGTTTATTGGCATGGAAAGCTTTGGCGCCTCGGCCCCGGCAGAACGGCTTTATGCTGAATTCGGCATCACGGCAGAGGCGACGGCAGCGAAGGTGAAGGCGTTGCTGGGGCTAGCCTGAAAGGTTTGAGGCTTCAGCCCTGATACCTTGATCAGACCACTGTGAAGTCCTGCCCAATCCGATACCCAAGTCCGTGGGGTAACCTCAGGCAGCCCGATTGCCGCGTACCATCTCTGTCAGAGGTGCGATTATCTTAGCAGCGACGGGGATCAGGGCGATGCCAATGGCAAGCCCCAGAACACCGTCCATTGCCGCCGTAACGGACCAGTTGGTGAATCCAGTTCCCCATTCGGGTACCGCATGTGCTGCCAGGCCAGCCCAGTGTTTGATGAAATGTTCAGGCCCGTGCAGGCCAAAACCGGCAAGGCCGTGCACGATGATCGAGCCGCCGACCCAGATCATCGCCGCCGTCCCCACAGCCGTCAGCGCCCTAAGGAAACCGGGCATGCCGCGCACGATGGCGCGCCCCAGAGCACGGGTTGCACCAAAGCGCCCTTTCGTCGAAAGAAATAGCCCGAAATCATCGGCCTTTACGATCAGCGCAACGCCGCCATAGACCAGCGCCGTGATCCCAAGCCCGGCACCGGCAAGTGTGGCCGCCTCAAACCAGATCGAGCTTTCAGGGGTTGCGGCAAGAATGATGGTCATGATCTCAGCCGACAGGATGAAATCGGTCTTGATGGCCCCCGCGATCTTCTCCTGCTCCAGATGTTCGGCTTCGCGGACCTCCTCGTCCAGAGGAACCTCTGGATGGGCCGGATGCCAGAACATGTGCCAAACCTTTTCCGCCCCTTCAAAGCAGAGATAGGCCCCCCCGATCATCAAAAGCGGATTGATGGCCCAGGGCGCGAAGGCCGACAGGATTAGCGCGGCGGGCAGCAGGATGACCAGCTTGTTGAAGATCGATCCCTTGGTGATCTTCCAGATGATCGGCAGTTCCCTATCCGCCTCGAAGCCGTGAATGTACTTTGGCGTCACGGCGGCGTCGTCGATCACGGCCCCGGCGGCCTTGGCTCCGGCCTTGGCGGCCTGACTGGCAACATCATCAATTGACGCGGCCGCCACCTTGGCAATTGCCGCAACATCATCCAGAAGTGCCAGTAATCCGCTCATACTCGTCCCGCCTGCCCTGCTTTGGGGTACAACC
>JAOUMG010000619.1 GCA_029881635.1 Paracoccaceae bacterium
TCAATCAAGCGGAAAAACCTGTCGCCGACGCGCAGGTTGATCTCTTCGAGGCTGGCGGTGTCAGCAAACTGCCCGCCCACCCGAACCAACACCCGCTCCGGCCCGGCATTGATCACACCTGAGGGAATGATCGCATTTTGCGCGGCAAGCGTGGCCTGAACTGCCTGCTGGTTCAGCCCAAGTGCTGCCAGCCGTTCAGTGGAGAATTCCAGATAGATGACTTCGTCGCGCGTTCCAAAAATCTCGATTTTCCCGGCATCGTCAAGGCCTTGAATGGCGCGGCGCACCCGTTCGGCATAGTCGCGAACCTCTCGCGGGGAAAACCCGTCCGACGTGAAAGCATAGATATTGCCAAAAACATCTCCGAAATTGTCGTTGAACGAAAATCCGGCGAATTCGCGTGGAAATTCAGGGCGAATATCGGCCATCATATTGCGCACTGTTTGCCAGATAACTTGCAGTTCGTGGGCCTTGGTCGTTGCCAACAACTCGACATAGACGATGGATTGACCCGCCCGTGTGACCGAGCGCGTGAAATCGAGCGCATCAAGATCGGCAAGCTTCTTCTCGATCCTGTCGGTCACCTGGGTCAAGGTTTCTTGCACGTCTGCACCGGGCAGAGCGGCTGATATGATCATGGTCTTGATCGAAAAATCGGGATCTTCTTCACGCCCGATGCTGACATAGGACATCGCGCCTGCGATCAAAGAAATCACCATCAGGAACCAGACGAATGACCGGTGGTTCAGTGCCCAATCCGAAAGATTGAAACGGTTCATTGGATCACCCTCGGGCCGACGATCTGGCCGTCCACCAGTGAATGTATGCCTTTGACGATCACTTCATCGCCAGCGGAAAGACCTTCGGTGATGCGTAATTGCGCACCAAACTGGTTGCCGATTGTCACTGGTGTCAGGGCGACCTTATTGGTGGACCGGTCGACGACCCAGACTGCGGGATTGCCGTTCACATCGAGGATCGCACTGGCATTTATTGCGACACCGGCGCTGGAGTTGATGGCAGGGCTGACCCGCGCCAGCGCGCCCAGGCGAAAACTGCCAGGCGGATTTGTCAGGGTCAGATGCAGCCGTCTGGTACGGGTATTGCGGTCAGCGACCGGGTCGATACGCGTCAGCGTGGCTTTTGCGGTGATCGACGAATTTGCCGCCAGAACCACCTCGAATTCGGTGCCGATGTTAAGCGCGGCCAAGTCATTTTCAGCCAGGTCGATGACAATTTCGCGTTCTTCTGTTGCCGCCAACCGCAAAACAGGCTGCCCGGCGGATAACGTCGCCCCGGATTCGGCAAATATACGGGTAACGACACCGTCCTGCGGCGCCTCCAGACTGGCAAATCCGCGCATATCGAATGCGCGTGCCAATGCGGCCTCGGCTTGAATGACGCGGGCTTTGGCGGCGGTCAAAGCGCGCTCGGCATCTTCTGCGCGGGTGTCGCTGCCGACACCGCGGGCTTTCAGTTCCGCCGCCCTCTCGCTGGCATCCCGGGCCGAACGCAGCTGAGCCGTCGCCACGGCAACGCCGGCCTCGGCCGCACGCAGGTCGGCGTCCAGATCCTCGGGATTGAGCCGGGCCAGAACCTGCCCCTTCGCGACCAGATCACCCGCGTCAACCGGGCGTTCGGCAATCGTGCCGATCAGCGGAAACCCGAGGTCAATCTCGATGCGCGAGACAACCGTGCCTACATAGCTTTCCCGCTGGCCGGTTTGCAGATTGACCAATTCCGAAATGACGGGTCGGGGTGGATGCTTGAAAGGGCTCGTATCTTCTGCCTGAGCGGGTAGCGCGCAGATCATGGCCAGCAAAAACACTTTCATTGCGGGGCCTCCGCCTTGCGCACAATCCGTCCGGGAAACAGCAGTTGCGCCCCGTCTGTTACCACCAGCACCCCGTCTTCCAGCCCGCCGGAAAGAACAATTCGACCGGTTTCAAACCGCTCTATCGTCACCGGGTGTAGCGAAACCGCCATGGTTTCAGGGTCCACCAGCCAGACAGCGGGCGACGTACCCGTGGCCGTCATGGCCGAATAGGGCAGGACAACATGCGGCACATCTTCGCGCACTACCGTCCCGCGTACCGCTTCGCCGTAATCAAGATCGCCCGGCGGGTCGATGATCGCGACTGTGACTGCAACAGTACCGGTCTGGGCATCGACCAGTGGCGATACTTCGCGGACAACGCCGCCGAACTTCAGCTCAGGGGCGTCAAGCGGGGAAAGCGTCACCTCGGGGGAAGGCAGATCATTGGTCAA
>JAOUMG010000052.1 GCA_029881635.1 Paracoccaceae bacterium
AGCATTCTGGTCACGATTGTTGGACGGTGATCTGCCATGGCCTGCACCCGTTTTGCCTTTCGTCATTCTGGGGGACGCCAATCTTGACCCGGCAGACGGGGATGGCCGGAACGAGGCGATGACCGAGCTGCTGGCACATCCACGCCTTCAGGATCCCGCGCCACGCAGTCGGGGGGCTGCTACGGCGGCACGAAATGGGCAGCAAAACGCCCGACATCAGGGCGACCCGGCCCTTGATACGGTCGATTGGCCGGACGACCCCGGTCCAGGCAATATGCGGGTGGACTACGTGCTGCCATCTTCAGACCTGGAAGTCATGGATGCCGGTGTCTGGTGGCCAGAAGATCCGCAGCAGGCTGATGTGGCTGCAAAAGCGTCACGTCACCGGCTCGTCTGGGTGCAGATTGATCTGCCATGAAGACCCGATCCCTTGACCGCACGTCAGGCATTGGCTAGGCGGACGGGAACAAATTCACTCACACCGGGAGCATATCGTGGCCAATCCTTCCATCCTCATCCTTGCGGGCGACGGTATCGGCCCCGAAGTCATGTCCGAGGTCCGCAAGGTCATCGACTGGTTCGGCGCTAAACGAAAGATCAAGTTCAATGTGTCCGAAGATCTTGTGGGCGGCGCTGCCTACGATGTTCACGGCGTTCCGCTGACCGATGAAACGATGGCCAAGGCGCTTTCAGTGGATGTCGTGCTGTTGGGTGCAGTCGGCGGGCCGAAGTATGACAAGCTTGATTTTTCCGTAAAGCCGGAACGCGGCCTTCTGCGGTTGCGCAAGGAAATGGAGCTGTTTTCCAACCTGCGCCCGGCCCAGTGTTTTGATGCATTGGCAGATTTCTCATCGCTGAAGAAAGATATCGTTGCCGGCCTGGATATCATGATCGTCCGCGAATTGACCGGTGGTGTCTATTTCGGCGAACCGCGGGGTATCTTTCCGGATAACGAAGGCGGCCGGGTCGGCATCAACACCCAGCGCTACACGACCGAAGAAATTCGCCGCGTCGCGCGGTCCGCTTTTGAACTGGCCAGGCGTCGGGGCAATAAAGTCTGTTCGATGGAAAAAGCCAACGTCATGGAATCAGGCATCTTGTGGCGCGAAGAAGTCACCTGGGTTCATGAAAACGAATACCCTGATGTTGAGCTGTCGCACATGTATGCCGATGCGGGGGCCATGCAACTGGTCCGCTGGCCCAAGCAGTTTGATGTCATCGTTACGGACAATCTCTTTGGTGACATCCTGTCGGATACCGCAGCGATGCTGACGGGCAGTCTGGGCATGTTACCGTCTGCCAGCCTGGGCGCTCCGGACAAGAATGGCCGCCCAAAGGCACTTTATGAACCCGTGCATGGCTCAGCACCGGACATTGCGGGAACCGGTAAGGCGAACCCGATCGCCTGTATCCTGTCGTTTGCGATGGCGCTGCGTTATTCCTTCGATCTGGGCGACGAAGCGGTTCGGGTTGAACAGGCGGTGGAATCGGTTCTGGCCAGCGGGCTTCGCACCGCTGACCTGATGGGACCGGATGGTGGTAAACCCGTATCAACCACCGAAATGGGCGATGCTATTTTGAAGGCGCTCGACGCCAGCCTCTGAATCACGCGCTCAGCTTGGCCGAATGGCGTCGGATATCCGCGCCTTTCGGCCAAGCCAGACGACAAAGCCGACGGCAATCGCAAAACCTATCATTGCGGTTGTTATGGCTTCGCCCAGCAGCAGCGCCGAAAGCCCCAATGTGATGAAGGCCTGCAGCAACTGCACCTGTCCGACACGGGCAATGCCACCAATGGCAAGACCGGCATTCCAGAACACAAACCCCAGAAACATAGACCCAGCCCCCAGATATCCGAGTGCCGCAAACTCTGTTGCTCCGGGGGCGTGGATGCCGGTCCGCCATGTCCACGCAGTCCCCGCCAGAGACATCGGCATGGTCACGATCAGCGCCCAAGCGATCACCTCCCATCCCGGCAGCGTTCGAGACAGGCGTCCGAACAGGACATAGCCACAAGCGGCCGCCAGCCCGGCGCATCCCAGCCAGATATCACCCATGCTGACGGTTTGATTGCCCGTTGGCGTGGATGTGACAAAGGTAAAGACAATGACCAGCGCCGCGCCAATGAGGCTTAGCGTCCAGAACAGCAGGCCAGGTCGTTCACCGCCCAGGGTTGCTGCAAATACCGCCGTCATCAGCGGCAAGATACCCAGAACGACACCCCCGTGCGCGGCTGGTACGGTTTGCATGGCAATGCTGGAAAACCCTGGAAAACCAAAGACTAAAAGCCCACCAGCCACCGCAATACTTCCGAGTTCTGCCACCGGTGGTTTGCGGCGTAGTGCAAGTAACGCAAAGATGGCAATTGACGATGCGATCAGCGCCCGCGCAAAGGTCAAGAACGCCGGGTCGAACCCTGCCAGGGCCAATTTGGTCATTGGCAAGGTCGCGCCAAAGATCACGACCCCGACAAAGCCAAGGGCCATTCCGGCCAGAGGATGCGATTGCGGCCTTGTCATGGCCGGGCTATAGCGGGCGGGCTGGGGACCATGCAAATGGTTTGCTGTATCAGTTACAATTCTGTGTTTTCAGCCGGAAAAGAGTTGCAGCGTTGCAGCCGCCGAGAGCTGGAAGCCAACGTACGGAACAAAGTGTGGAAATTGCAGCCAATAATCTGCGCGGTGCCTTCTATGCGCTTTTGGCCATGGGAATTTTTGCCACACATGACGTGGTGATCAAGTTTCTGGGGGCGGAATATTCGGCCATTCAGATCGTTTTTTTTGGCACTCTGTTCGGGTTCCCGATCGTTTCGATGATACTGCTGAACGATACCAAAGAGGCCAATTTGCGGCCTCGTCATCCCTGGTGGGTCGCCCTGCGGACGGCCTGTTCGGTCATAGCTGCCCCATCCGTCTTTTATGCCTTTGCGGTGCTGCCACTGGCACAGGTCTACGTTATCTTGTTTGCCTCACCGCTGATCATCACAATCCTTGCGGTTCCGATTTTGGGCGAAACCGTGCGCATCAGGCGGTGGGCCGCAGTCATCGTCGGTCTGATCGGGGTGCTGATCGTCATGCGACCGGGTCAGGCCAGTCTCTCGCTCGGGCATCTGGCGGCGCTGCTGGCCGCGGTCTGCGGGGCCGCAATTTCAGTCATATCGCGCAAGATTGGCCAGGACGAAAGGGCGGTGGTGTTGCTGTTGTTCCCCATGGTCGGCAACTTTCTGGCCATGGCGCTGGCGCTTCCCTTTGTCTACAAGCCCATGCCTGTCGAACATCTGGGTCTTCTGGCGGTAATCGCCGGTTTGGGCATGGCAGGGGCCTATCTGATCATCCTTGCCTACCGCAAAGGCGAGGCGGTGATTGTTGCCCCCATGCAGTATTCGCAAATTCTTTGGGCCACTGCCTATGGCTATCTGCTGTTCTCTGAAACACCCGATGGCCCGACAGTGCTGGGTGCTGCGGTGATCATCCTATCAGGGATCTATATCGTTTTCCGCGAAGGCCGTTCGGGCGCATCGCTTACGCGCCCTGTCCTGGAAACGGGTGGACGCGCCGAAACCGCAACCACTCCGCGCAGCAGCGCCTTGCAACGGTTCTTTCCCTCCGCAAGCCGACCGCCCCGCTGAAGTTGCTACCCACACCCCGTTCCAACAATGCCCACTTGCCAAAGTGCCATGAAATCGCTAACCCCCCGCCCACGGTCGGAGCGTAGCGCAGCCTGGTAGCGCACCTGCTTCGGGAGCAGGGGGTCGGAGGTTCGAATCCTCTCGCTCCGACCAATTTTCCCGCAATGATGCAAGGGCTCGGTAACGCCACTCTGGATACAGTATTGCTCTTGGACCCATGCGGTTAGCGACGCGTGTGGCCTTTTCGGTTAATCACTTATTTGCGACAGTGCTTCTTGGGAAAGGGCGCGGGCACGTCGTGCTCAAAAATCGATCATTGTCCGCTTTAAGAAATTATTGACAGATACCGCATTGTTGCACAACAGGACCGGCGCGGCATTGGTTATTCAGGTTTGGACTTTGATGAGTATTTTGTACCATCAGGCGACCAAAAAACAAACCCATCACCGCTTTCGTTTAGATGGGCATCTAAACCGATGGCCGCCATTTCAATTCGAAGGCCTGCCACACCATCTTCAGTGTTCAAGATCAATTCATCCGATACAACCTCGCCATAGTGCTTGAGAGTGTTCAAACGTGCAATTTTGATCAAATCCTCCGGTGATTTGCCGTCGTGATTGATTTTGAATACGTGCACATCCTTATCAATGGCGAAGGTTTTTATCCGCCACATATCATCTCCCCGAACAACCCATTGGGTCGTATCCGCGAAACCTTCGACTTCGACCTCTTTGTTTTGAATGTAGCTGCTCTCGATGCTCAGAAAGAAAATGATAAGTGTGATTTTCAATGGAAGTCGGCTCCTTTGGGTAAACTCAACAACGAAATCTAATCCACGCTCAGAGACATGTTCAATAGCGGTTTCTCGCATAACCGCCATTCCCGATTACAACTCAAAACCTCGCGCCGAACTCTGGCCGCCTAAAAATGGTAACTCGCGCTCGGCAAGGGTTTTCGATGATTTGGCAGACGTCGCAAGCTTGGGCCGATCCATCGGATATTGCTGAACGACATGTATTGAAATTCCGCTAGTCATCATGATTTGAATCATAGATGCGTCACTGTGGCTGTGTTTTCTTTTCGCCAACCCACCACAAACGGGCCAAGCGCGACAGGTTGTTACGGGTCAACCGCCATGCCAATCTGAATCGCTTCGGCCTGATTGAATGTCAAAGGATCCAGTGATGGACGACCCTTACAAGACGCTCGGCCTGACAAAGGCGGCAACGGCCGACGAGATAAAGAAGGCCTATCGAAAGATCGCGCGTTCCAGTCATCCGGATCTGAATCCGGGCGACAAGGATGCCGAAGCGCGGTTCAAGGCGGCGACAGCGGCATTTGACCTGCTGAAAGACCCTG
This sequence comes from Paracoccaceae bacterium, assembly GCA_029881635.1. Lineage (GTDB taxonomy): Bacteria > Pseudomonadota > Alphaproteobacteria > Rhodobacterales > Rhodobacteraceae > Albidovulum. Next base: position 4,988 of record JAOUMG010000052.1, read on the forward strand.
AAACCCGCGCCAGGTTTGATCGCGGAGAGATAGACGCAACTGGCGCTGAAAGACCGGAGCGCAAGTTTTATCGCGACTATGCCGAAGCGCCGGGCAACCGCTACCGGTCCAGCCAAGACTTTGATGATTTCGGTGACGCTTCGGATATCTTCGCTGAGTTCCTGCGTCGCCGGGGTGGCCACGGTGCCGAACCTTCCGGCGCCGGTTTCAGCGCCCGTGGGGCGGACCGGCATTTCAGCCTCGAAGTTCCGTTTCTTGACGCTGTCCAGGGCGGTACGTCACGCATCACGCTGCCCGAAGGCGCCGTGCTTGACGTGAAAATCACTCAAGGTACTGCAGACGGGCAGACGATCCGTTTGCGTGGCAAGGGCAATCCGGGGTTTGGCGGAGGTCCGTCGGGCGACGCGCTGGTGACGTTGTCGGTGCGCGCGCATTCGTTGTTTCGCCGAGAGGGTAATGACATTCTGATGACGTTGCCGATCACGATAGACGAGGCGATCCTTGGTGGAAAAATTGAGGTGCCAACCATTGACGGCACGGTCAGCCTGACCATCCCGCAGGGTGCCAGCAGCGGCCAGACGCTTCGGCTGCGGGGGCGCGGGGCCAAGCCAGTGGGCGGTAAAGAGCGTGGCGATCAGTTGGTGGCGCTGCGCATCGTTTCCCCTGCCAAAGTCGACGAGGCACTGGCCAAATTCATGGAAACATGGCGCAAAGCCAATGGCTACAACCCGCGCGAGGGAATGAAACTATGACGCAGAGATATTCTGAAGAAGAAACCATCAGCGCCATCGCCCGCCTGACACGCAGGCAGCTTACAGCTTTCGTCGATGCCGAAATTGTCAATCCGATCCATACCGAGGAAGGTCACTATTTCCGGCAGGCCGATCTGGTCAGAATGGAGCTGCTCTGCGAGCTGTCCGAGCACTTCGACCTTCAGGATGATGCCCTGGGTGTGGTCATCTCTCTGATTGACCAGCTGCATGGGGTGCGAGGCGAGCTGCGCGCGGTTCTGGATGCGGTGGAGGCCGAACCGGAGGATGTGCGCCTCAGGATTGGCGCGGCGATAAAGGCGATCCGGCGATCAGGCTGATCCGATACCCGGAGCCACGCCTGGCAGAACGCAGAGCATTTCGTAAAGCAGGTTGGCCCCGATAAGGGCCGTGTTTCCAGAGGGATCGTAAGGTGGCGATACTTCGACCAGATCGCATCCCACCAGGTTGAGCCCGGCGCATCCACGCACGATCTCCAATGCCTGCCAGGTGGAAAGACCACCGGGTTCGACCGTACCCGTGCCGGGCGCAAAGGCGGGATCAAGGCTGTCGATATCGAAAGTAAGGTAGACCGGTGCGCTGCCAATCTGATGGCGGATTTTTTCCATCAGGGGCGCGAGTGATTTGTACCAGATTTCCTCGGCCTGAATGACCGTCCAGCCTTTGTCGCGGGCCCAGTCGAAATCGTCGGGCCCGTACCCTGTGCCCCTGAGACCAATCTGGAAAACCTTGTCGTTGAGAAGGCAGTCATTTTCCCAGGCGCGGCGGAACGGGCAACCATGCGCCACTTTTTCCCCGAACATGGTGTCGTTGATATCAGCATGGGCATCGACATGGATCAAAGCAACCGGACCATGCCTTTCCTTCACTGCATCAAGGATCGGCCAGGTCAATGTGTGGTCTCCGCCCAGGGTCAGGGGAATAACACCGGTCGCCAGAATGTCGCGGTAGGCTGCGCGAATGATATCGACGGATTTCTTCAGATCGAAGGTATTGATCGGGATGTCGCCGATATCGGCCACCTGTAGCCGGTCAAACGGGGCGGCACCGGTCGCCATGTTATAGGGGCGCAGCATTCGGCTTTCATCACGTATCTGGCGCGGCCCCAGTCGGGTGCCGGGGCGATTTGACGTGCCTATATCCATCGGGATGCCGACGAAACATGCATCGAGCCCTTCTGCCGTGGATTGGCTCGGCAACCGCATCATCGTGGCAGGCCCGCCGAAACGTGGCATATCGTTTCCGCCGAGCGGCTGGTTGAAGCTCATGCTTCTTCTCCTGTTGCAATCAGTCGTGTCAAAGGCCCTGTTTGTACCGCAACCGCTGTGCGCAGGGTGGCAAGTGACATGGCATCGTCTTTTACAAATTCGATAAACATCATGTTCAGATTGTTGAACAAAAGCCCGCCCAACGCAGCAGGTGGCAGTTCCTGTTTTACGTCGCCGCGTTGTTGAAGGGCAATGATCAGGTCTGTCACCTGATCGGCAAGCTTTCGGTCCAACTCTCCGTAACGTCGTCCTTGCGGCGTTTCCGGGCCGTCGATGGACAGGGCCATGGCGCTGCGCCACATTTCCTTGTTCAGATATTTAAGCGAGTGATCATAATAGGAAAAGATCAGTGTCATAATAGCGTTGTCGGCACCAGATGGAGGATTGCCGATGATCACGCTTCCAGCCTGCAGAACTTCTTCCACCTCCAGCGCGACTGCGGCGATAAGTATGTCGCCTTTGGTCTGGTAATAGTTGTAGACGGTGCCGACCGAAACGCCTGCTATCTCGGCGATGTCCTCAATCCTGACGCTGTGATAGCCTTCCGCGCGAAACTGCGTGACCGCCGCCGACAGGATCCGCTGGTTACGGTCAGCCTTTTGTCTTTCCCGCAATCCTGCCATCAGGCCCGCCGTTTATATCGATTGTTTTTTATGTTGACTAAAAAACTGAGTGGGTTCAAGTTTTTTGTTGACGCCGACCGAATGGACAGTCGGCAACCTTTGGGGGGCTAAAGAATGACAAAGACCGTTACCCGACTGCTTGGAACATCGGTGCTGGTATCGCTATCGGCCGGGATGGCTGCCGCACAAGAACTTAACGCACTGGTCTGGTGCGACCACACAGATCCGGCCCTGATTGAACCCTTTGAGGCCCAGTTCGGCGTCAAGGTGAATTTGCGTGAATATGAAGGAACGGGTGCCGCGCTGGCGCTGCTGGAACAGTCCCGCCCCGGTGACTGGGACGTGCTGGTCATCGACGGAATTGACGTGTTTCGCGCGGTTGAATCCGGGATACTGGCGCCGCTACCCGCCGACCAACTGCCGACAGGCGATTTCTTTCCCGAAGTTGTCATGGCTGAGAATAACAGCGCGGATGGTGTGACTTACGCCGTGACCGAAAAGTTTGGCTACAACACCATTTCCTACAACTCGGCCAAGGTCGATCCGGCGGATATGGAAAGCCTGTCCGCCGTATGGTCCGACAAATATACCGGGCGCTTGACGATCTATGATTATTATCTGCCCGTCATGGGGCTGGCGGCGATGTCGCAGGGGATCAATACGGCGGATATTGGCGCCGGCGATCTGGAAAAGATCGGGCCGGTCCTGATGGATATGAAGGCGAAATCTGCGTCGGTGACGGGCGTTGTTGCCGCACAGACTGCGCTTGCCACCGGCGAGGTTGACATTGTCGTGGGTGGTGGCGAATGGCTGACAGCCGTTCTGGCAGGTGAACAGCCCGAACTGACTTGGACCATCCCGAAAGAGGGCGCGGTGCGCTGGACCCAGTCCGTGGGGGTTCTGGCCGACAGCAACAACAAGGACATGGCGCTGGAATTCGTCAAATACATCGTATCGCCCGAAGGTCAGGCGCGTCTGGCAACCTCTTCGTGCTTCTGGGGTATGCCCGCAAATGCCAAAGCCGGCGATGTGCTGAGCGACGATCAAAAGGCGATCCTG
>JAOUMG010000620.1 GCA_029881635.1 Paracoccaceae bacterium
GGGAACAGGTTGAAGTGCTGAAAGCACATGCCGACCTCCGAGCGAATCTTGTCGATGTTCTTCAGGTCTGAAGTCAGCTCTGTTCCATCGACGATGATCTGCCCCGCCTGATGTTCTTCAAGCCGGTTTATGCAACGGATCAGTGTCGATTTACCCGACCCAGAGGGTCCGCAAATTACGATCCGCTCGCCGCGGTTCACGGTCAGGTTGATGTCGCGCAACACGTGGAACGTGCCATACCACTTGTTCATGTCCGTGATCTGGATCGCGATCTCGTCCGAGACCTGCATGTGGCTTCGGTCAATTTCACGGTCGACCATTATTTCGTGTGCTTCGGCCATCTTGGGTCTCCTTTAACGATGGTCGGTCTGGAGACGGCGCTCCAGGTACATTGAGTAGCGGGACATCGAGAAGCAGCAGACGAAGAACAGGAACGCGATGAACGCGAAGAGTTCCCAGTAGATACCGTTCCATGCGGCGTCCGCGCGGATAGCCGTGGACAACCCCAACGGATCAAGCAGCCCGATGATCGACACCAGCGTCGTGTCCTTGAACACGCCAATGAAGGTCGAGACGATGCCGGGGATCGATATCTTCAACGCCTGCGGCATGATGATCAGCCGCTGCGACTGCCAATAGTCCAGGCCAAGGCTGTCGGCTCCCTCGTACTGCCCCCTGGGCAAGGCGGCCAGCCCGCCCCGGATCACTTCGGCCATATAGGCCGATGCAAACAACGTCACCATGATCATCACCCTGAGGATGATGTCGAAGTTGGTTCCCGGCGGCATGAAGATGTTCAGAAGCGTCGATGCCACGAAGAGAAGCGTGATCAGCGGAACGCCCCGGATGAACTCGATGAACCCCACGCAGATCGACTTGACGATCAGAAGGTCCGACTGGCGCCCCAGCGCCAGCAGTATGCCAATGGGAAGCGAACAGCCGATGGCGACGACTCCGATCAGGATCGAAAGCATGAAGCCCCCGAAGGCGCGGCTTTCTACCGGTTCTATCCACAGCGGGAAAAACTCCGGCGTGCCCGAGGCCAGCAAACCTGTGACCGGTCCCATTACGAACAGCCACCAGAGGATTGCCGAGACAATCCCTAAGATGAAGCCCGCCAGAGAACCAAGTGCCTCGCCGGCGAACCGGTTGACGAAATAGCCAATCACGAAACCTGCAGCCGCACCGACTGGGCTCCAGATCGGCCCACCCCAAAGTAGCCAAGGCATAAGGAAAGGATACATCGCAGAGAAGATGAGAAGCCTCGACGAAACGCGATCCGAGAATAGAACCGGAGCCAGGGCCACGAACAATAGTCCCAGCGCTAGGATAGGTCGCCAATAGCTTTCAGGGGGATAGAACCCGAACAGCAGTTGCAGCCAACGCTCGCGTATCACCGACCAGCAGGCGTGGCCGTGAGTTTCGCCCCATGTCGCCGTCATGATTTCACGGCACTCGGAAAGAGAACCGGCGTTCCAGACCGACTGGAAGACCCAGGGTAATACACCGGAAAGAACGTACCAGATGAACCCCAGGCAGATCAGCGTGACGATCGTGTTGATCGGGCCTGAGAACAAATTGGCGCGTGCCCATCCAATGATGCCAACCGACGTTATCGGGGGCGCCAACTCTGGTAGCATCTCGGTGCGGACGAATGCGGCGGCACGGCTTTGTTCGGAATGAGAGTTGCTCATATTACCGCTCCACCAGTTTGACGCGATCATTGTACCAGTTCATCACCGCCGAAATCGAAAGCGATATCACGAGATAGACCAGCATTAGAAGAAGAACGCATTCCAGCTCGCGCCCAGTCTGGTTCATGGTGATACCGCCAAGCGTACCGGTGATGTCCATGTAGCCCACAGCGATGGCGAGCGATGAGTTCTTCGTCAGGTTCAGATAGTTCGAGATCAGCGGCGGGATGATGACCCGAAGCGCCTGGGGAAGTACCACCAGCGACATGATCCGCTTTGGCCTCAGGCCAAGCGCGCCCGCAGCTTCCGTTTGTCCTTTTGAAATTGCCAGGATACCGCCTCGCACGATCTCGGCGATGAAGGCCGCCGTATAGAGAGAGAGAGCCAGCCAAAGCGCGATCAGCGAGTTTCTGAGGTGCGTGCCGCCCTGAAAGTTGAAGCCCTTCAGTTCCGGTTTACCCAAGTGGAATCCGAGGATGATCAGCAGCACCACGATCGGTATCAGCAGGATCCCAAGCCGGTAATGCCATGTCGTGGGGCGAACACCAGTTTCG
>JAOUMG010000053.1 GCA_029881635.1 Paracoccaceae bacterium
GTCCGGCGCTTTCATGAAAACCATGGGCGAGGCCGAAGCATTGGCGGCAGCGCTCGTAAAAACCGCAAATGGGGCTGGTTGCAAGACTGCTGCACTGATTACCGACATGAATCAACCGCTGGCCTCATCGGCGGGAAACGCGCTGGAGGTTATTGCCGCACTGGAGACCATGACAGGCGTCGACATCAACCAACCCTTGTGGGATGTCACCGTTGCGTTGGGCGGTGAAGCGTTGGTGCTGGCCGGGCTGGCCCAGGATGCCCGTGACGGGACCGATCAGATCGAAGAGGCGCTTGAATCCGGCCGCGCGGCTGAAAGCTTTGGCCGAATGATCGCGGCCTTGGGTGGGCCGATTGATTTTGTCGAGCGCTATCCCGATCGCCTGCCTGCGGCACCGGTTACGCGCGATGTTCAGTCAACCAAAGCGGGGTTTATCGCGGCGATCGACGGGCAGGCAATCGGCCATGCGGTTGTCCATCTTGGCGGTGGGCGGCTGAAAGGTGATGACAAGGTAAACCCATCCGTCGGATTGTCGGAAATCATGCCGCTGGGGGAACCCGTCGAAAAGGGCGAGGTCATCGCGCGCGTTCATGCGGCCACGGATGCGGCGGCAGAACAGGCAACAGCCGCTGTCATCAAGGCCATGCGGATATCTGAACAGCGTCCGGAAGAGCCGTCGCTGATCTACAAAAGGATCGGCTAATGGCGCGGGCCTTCCTGATCGTCATGGATAGCGTTGGCATCGGTGGCGCCCCTGACGCGGGGGCGTTTTTCAATGGCGACCTGCCAGATACCGGCGCCAACACGCTGGGACATATCGCCGAAGCCTGCGCCCGCGGGCTGGCCGAAGAGGGCCGCTCGGGTCCGTTGAAAATGCCAAATCTTGATGGGTTAGGGCTTGGCGCGGCATTGGAACTGGCCTCCGGCATCACCGTGGATGGCCTTGGCAGGCAGCCTCGCGGTCTTTGGGGGGCAGCAACAGAGATTTCAAAGGGCAAAGATACACCCTCAGGTCATTGGGAACTGGCGGGTGTGCCCGTTCCGTGGAACTGGCATTATTTTCCCAAACAGAACCCGGCATTTTCCGCCGATATCCTGGATGCGGTGAAGAAACTGGCCGGGTGCGATGGAACATTGTGCAACACTCACTCCGCCGGTTTGCCGGCAATCGACCTCTATGGCGCTGAACATATGCGGACCGGATGGCCCATTTGCTACACCTCCGCCGATAGCGTTTTTCAGATCGCCGCCCATGAGGAAAGCTTTGGGCTCGACCGGTTGCTGAGCCTGTGTGAAAACATCGCGCCGCAGTTACATGCGATGAAGGTCGGCCGTGTTATCGCGCGTCCCTTTATTGGAACACCGGGGAAATTTATGCGCACACCCAACCGGCATGATTATGCCATAGCGCCACCCTCACCCACGCTTTGCGACTGGGTGCAGGCGGCGGGTGGGGCAGTGCATGCGATCGGCAAGATCGGGGATATCTTTTCGATGCGCGGTATAGACACTTTGAAAAAGGGAATTGATCTGGATCTTTTCGAACATCTGATGCGGTCAGCGGATGAGGCTGCGGTGGGTTCTTTGACCTTTGCGAACTTTGTCGAGTTTGACAGCGTCTATGGCCATCCCCGTGATGTTTCCGGATATGCGCGCGCGTTGGAATGGTTTGATGCCCGGGTTGGGGCGTTCCTGAAAAAACTGCTGCCCGGCGATCTGGCGATTTTCACGGCGGATCATGGCAATGATCCATCCTGGCCCGGCACCGACCACACCCGCGAAAGGGTGCCGGTCGTGGGGTACGGCCTCGGGCCACTTGCTGTTGGTCAGGTTGGCTTTGCCGATGTCGCAGCATCGATAGCCAAGCATCTGAATGTACCATCCGAGGGTCCGGGGAGGAGCTTTTTGTGACTATGGCGCCCAAGGTGGAATTGCATTTGCATCTGGAAGGTGCGGCACCACCAGCTTTTATTCGCGGGCTGGCCCAGGAAAAGAATATGGATATCGCTGGGATCTTTGACGAGACTGGCGGCTATGCCTATCGCGACTTCTGGCATTTCTTGGAGGTGTATGAAGCGGCGACATCGACGCTAAAGCGGCCTGAGGATTATTATCGTTTGACATTGGCGGTGCTGGAGGAAAGTGCCGCAAGTGGCGTCATCTATTCCGAGTGCTTTTTGTCGCCAGACTTTTGCGGAGGACGCGATTTATCCGCTTGGCGCGAATACCTTCAGGCGATCCGCGAGGCGGCGGATCTTGCCGAAAAACGCGATGGCATCCTACTGCGTGGCATCGTCACACCTATCCGGCATTTCGGCCCCGAAAAGGCGCGCGAAACGGCACGTTGTGCGGCGGAAACGGCGGGCAGCTGGATTGTTGGATTTGGTCTGGCTGGTGACGAAAAAATCGGCAAACCCAAAGACTTCCAATGGGCTTTTGATGCGGCACGTGAAGCAGGTCTGCGCCTGACTGCCCATGCGGGTGAATGGGGCGGTCCTGACAGCGTGCGGGACGCGATTGCCGATCTGGGTGTGGAACGGATCGGACACGGAGTGCGGGCCATTGAAGATCCGGCATTGGTTGATGAAATTGCCGAAAAGGGCATCGTGCTGGAGGTTTGTCCGGGGTCCAATATTGCCCTCAGCCTTTACCCCGGCTGGCGGCAGCACCCGATCCACAAGCTGCGCGAACGGGGCGTCAAAGTCACGGTTTCCACCGATGACCCACCATTCTTTCACACTACGATGGTCAAGGAGTATGACCGGCTGGCAGAAGCGTTCGATTGGGATGACGGCGTGTTCAGCGAGATTTCAAAAACCTCTGCCGAGGCATCGTTCTGCGACAACGCCACACGCGATATTATCATGAAAAAACTGGAGAAACATTATGCATGAGCATTTGACCGTCGTTCGCCACCCGTTGGTGCAACACAAACTGACAATCATGCGCGACAAGAATACTTCGACCAATTCCTTCCGCCGGCTCTTGCGTGAAATCAGCCAGCTATTGGCCTATGAGATTACCCGCGAAATGGAGATGACAACCCGGCGCATCGAAACACCACTTTGTCCCATGGATGCGCCCGAGATTGACGGCAAGAAACTCGCGCTGATCTCTATTCTGCGGGCAGGTAACGGTTTGCTTGACGGCGTTTTGGAGCTTATTCCCGCCGCCCGCGTCGGTTTTGTGGGACTATATCGCGACGAGAAAACGCTTCAGCCAGTGCAGTATTACTACAAAGTGCCGTCAGGGCTTGCCGACCGGCTGGTCGTGGCTCTGGACCCGATGCTGGCGACCGGCAATTCCTCGGTCGCAGCGATAGACCTGCTCAAGAAGTCAGGGGCAGTAAATATCCGGTTCATGTGCTTGCTGGCAGCGCCAGAGGGCATCCAACGGATGAAAGAAGCCCATCCTGATGTTCCCATTTACACAGCAGCAGTAGATGAAAAGCTGAATGAACATGGATATATTGTTCCGGGACTAGGGGATGCGGGTGACCGCATGTTTGGTACTAAATAGGCGTTTTCGCTTTACTCGCCCCGGTGCTTTTGTCATTCTGCCCATAAAAATAAGAACAGAGGCGGATGATGCAGGTACTAAGGGTGGTTTTGGCCGCGCATTTGGCGTTTTGGATGGTTTTCCAACAAGTGAATGCGCAGCCGCTGACGCTTGTCGACGGTCCGGCAGAAATTCCACCGGCTGGTTTTCGTGGCACGCAATATGTCGACAGCAAGGGATGCGTTTTCGTGCGTGCCGGGGTGAACGGGCAAATCACGTGGATTCCGCGGGTTGATCGAAATCGTCGGCTTGTCTGTGGGTTCAAACCATCAATCCAATCGCAAATTGTTACGCCCAGCGAGCCGCCCGTAAAGGAAACACCCCCGACACCGGCTGTTGGGCAGCCTGAACCAGTGACAAATTCGGCAAAGGCGACGGCTGCGGTCGGCCATTCCGCCACCCCAAATACCACCCGCAAAAAGGTGCCTACGGCTACCAAACTGGTCTACGCAAAGCCAGTTCGAGCAAGTAAAACCTTGTGCCCACAGCCCCCCGACACAGCGCAGCGCTACCTACTTAGCGATGGCCGTCGTGTGACCCGCTGTTCGTTGGCCAATGGTGACCCCGTGGAATACCTTAACGGCCTTGGCGCGCCTAACCTTGTCGTCGCCAATACGCCTCCCGGCAAGAAACAGATCAAAAATGCAATGGCCGCGGATGCGGGGAAATACCGCGTTGTCTGGAGTAAGGGCAAACTTGCAACCCACAATCGAAACGACAAGGTTGTGGCGACGTCAGTTGCTGGCAGCTCGCATAAAATGGGAAAGGCGCAGCCGCGCTATGTGCAGGTGGGCGTTTTTGCGGAGCCCGCAAATGCTGACCGGGCGATTTCCACGCTAAAGGCCCATGGTCTAAGGGTTTCGACGGCACAAGGTAAGCGCGGTAAAAAGCCGCTTCGAATGATCCTTGCAGGTCCGTTCAGCACTGCCGAGGAACTGGCCAGAGCATTGCAGTTGGCAAGGCAAGCCGGGTACCGGGATGCGTTTGTTCGGCACTAATAGGCAATCAACCGCTGCAGATACTTTGTATGGCCACCCAATCGCTGTCGGCGATTATGGCCTGCGCGCCGGGTGCGACCTGATTTGGGTCCGCAGACCCGAGACTGGCAGCCCCGTCTGAAGCGAGATCACGGGTCATCCTATATGGAGCCGAAGAAATTCCGGTCGTTGCAAAACGCGCCATCAAGTCCGCTTCGGGCAGGGTATTTTGTGATTGGGTCAAAAGTTTTTCACCATATCCCGCCAACGCTCCTTCCGGCAGGTCGCCGGTGGTCAACAGTTCAAAGCTCGCCCGCAGGCCCGCATAGCGCAGCAGATTTAACATGGGGTCGGTCAGCTCATCACGAAGCTGTTCGGCGATAATATGGCCAGCAGCGGCATCAGCGGTGGGCTGATCTTCGATCAGACCGCGCCCCAGCAGCACGATCGGGCCGGGCAGAAGGTTGGCGCGGGCCACGCCATCACGCAGGATGTAAATCCGTCCGCCGGGTGGCATCAACTTGTCGCGCAGTTTTTCAAGCGCCAGTGACCCTTCCGGCGCGTTACAGGGCGTACCGGAAAGCCGCGTCAGGTCGGCCAGCGCGGCCAGACCAATTTCCTGTCGCTTGCCTGCGGGCAGGGCGGAGGCGGTATGGTCGATCAGCACCCCAGGCATCCAGAAAAGCCCAACGCCCAGAATGGCCGCGAGCGTAGAGCTGAGCAGCGCGACGCGAAGCCGACCAGGATGAGGGCGGCGTGCTTCGATAATGGTGTGGACCTTGGCAATCGCCTCGATCAGGGTTTCGTCATCGATCTCCAATTCCTCGCCCGCGTCGGGGCCGGGGGTGAAAAGGGCTGGGCGTTCACCGGGGTTGAGCCGCAGAACGGCAGGCAGCGACCAATGGGTCAGGGCGCGGGCGTTTTTGGCGTCAGAAATCACCAGCGTGGCATCGCCGAATGAGACGATCACCTCGCGGCGCTGGGCCTCGGGGGTTTCACGCCAGAGGCCGGTACATTCCAGCCGCTGATATTCCTGAAGCGCCGTCATGGGCGGAAGGGCCTGCTCATTGCCTCTGATTGGCAGAGAGAATAGCGGATCGGAGGGGAACCGACAATCGGGCAGTCAGCATTCAAGTATACCTTCCAACTCGGCGACGGACGTAAACATGGGCGAATGGGCGAATGCTGATCGGGTAATTTTCAGGTTGGGGAAATGGGTCGCCATGTAGCCGATCACTTCCTCAATTTCGATTGTTACCGCAAAGCGCCCGATGCATGAAAAAATGCCGCCGCCAAAATTGAGATGAGCGGGTTTGTCGGGGCGATGAATGTCAAAGATGTCAGGGTTCGGGAAATAGTTGGGATTCCAATGCGCAGCGCCGATGTTGGGAAAGATTGCTTCGCCTTTCGGAATATGGACGCCGTCCAATTCGACATCCTCCAAGGTTTCGCGTGACGTCGAAAGCGAACGGGGGTGATAACGCATCACTTCGCGCAGGGCCTGCGGGACCAATGAGGGATCGTTGCCCAATGCAGCCCAGATTTCCGGGCGGCTAGCCAGTTCAATCACGGCAATGGCGATCTGGTGGGATGAGTTATCGGTATTGGCCTCGGCCAGTTTCACCACCCAATTGCGCAACTCGTCCTCACTCAGGTGCCCGGCATCGGTGGCGCGGATCAGGTCCGACAACAGATCATCGCCAGGGTTGTTGCGCGCAATTTCCACACGCCTGTCAACATAGTCGAGAAGCTGTTCGAAGCCTTGGGTTACTTCCCTTGTGGTTTCGGGATTGCGGGTATGCACCTGTTGGACAATATGCGACGTGCGTGAAACGAATTCAGCGTCATCCATCGGCGCATTGATCCAATAGCAATAGACGCGGCTGGGGATGCGGTCGCACAGGGCCTCAATCAGATCGACGGGGCGGCGTTTGGGGATTTCGGAGAATGTCAGGTTCACCACGTGTTTGATGTCTGTTCGAAACCGTTCAGATCCTTCCGGCCCCATAAGCGTCGTCAGCGGAACGCGTAACCTGCGGCGGGTTTCGCCGCGATTGTGAAAGGAAATCGAGTTACGCTTGTAGTTCAGCGCAGGGCCTTCGGGCAGCCCGAGAACATCCATGAGTTTAGGATGACCTGTTCCAAAACTGCGCGAAAGAATGGCGTCGCGGCAGAGGTCATAGTCGAAAATTTCAATCCCGCGTCTCGAGCGGCCCAGCTTAAATCTTGCGGCATATCCGGCAAGGACCGGCAAGGGTGAGGCCAGATATTCGGCTGCGCCAAAATCAATCTGGGGTAGGTCAGACAGGGATTTCATCAATGTTTGTCCGCAAATTCATCTTGCAAAGATTGCGGTTCATCTTCCTTTCGTTCAAGCGGCTTTTTGCGCAGAGGAACGGGCTGCCAAAGGAGCTTCGCCCTCGATTGTGGCGCGTTGCATGACGCGGCGATGTTTGGCGACTTCGCCAAAATAATCGCTGACGGCGTGATGCAGGCAAACCCGGTTATCCCAGAGTGCCAATGAGTGTTTTTGCCAGGCCAGCCGGCACCCCAAATGGGCCTGAATTGAATGATCATAAAGGAATTCAAGCAACGGGGCGCTTTCCTTGTCAGTCATACCTTTAAAGCGTTTTGTGAAGGCGAGTGAGCTGAACAATGCCTTGCGTCCGGTCACCGGATGCACCCGCACGACCGGGTGGGTCGCGCTCATGGCGTCGTTCTTGGCCAGTTCTTCCATCGACTGAAAACGATTGGAATATTTCCTCGGATCGCCGGATTCGTTTTCGGCGTCCAGACCTTCCAACAGGTCCTTCATCGCGTCAGATAGGGTTTCATAGGCCAGATACATATTGGTGAACGCGGTGTCCGCGCCATAAGGCGGGACCTCCTTGGCATAAAGCGTGGCCCCCAGCGGCGGGCGTTCCAGAAACATCAGGTCCGAATGATAATAGCTGTCCCATGAATAGGATTCGCCCGGTTCCCGGATGATCTGAAAGATTTCAGGAATGTCTGGCAGGCCCTTCACATAGGGGTGCGGGATGATGGGGCCAAAGCGGGCGGAAAAATCGTATTGCTGCTGGTCCGTCAGGTCCTGATCGCGGAAAATCAACACAAGGAAGCGATGAAAGGCGTCTTCAATCTCGGACCAAGCCGCAGGGTCGAGATCACGGGACAGGTCTATGTCAAAGACCTCGGCCCCCATCGCGCCGGTGATCGGTTTTACAGTGATGTGTTTGTAGGTTTTCATTGTGCAGCCCTCGCTGTGAGTGGAGCGGAATGCACCCAGCGTTACACGGAAAGCCCCTCAATAGGGGTATGAAAGGCGACATCTGCATGATGTAATACGCCAATGAGAATTTTGATCGTTCTGGTGCCGGGATTTTCGCATCTGTCGCTTGGGGCGATAGTCGAGCCATTGCACACCTTGGGCCAGATAGCGCCGGACTGCGCGATCGACATCGATATGGGTGCGATCGGCGGGCCGGAAGTTGCGTCCTCTGCGCTGGTGACTGTGCATTGCCCGCTATCCTTGGGCGATTGCCTGCAGGCTTTGAAAACCCGTCAAAGACCGGATGCGTTGTTTTTGTGCTTTGGCTTGCGCACCCCCTACAGTTCCCAAGCAGATATCCAGAGATTGCTGCGCTCTGCCCATCGGGCTGGTGTGCCGATCTTTGGGACGGGATGTGTTGCCTGGAAAATGGCGGATGCCGGTATCTTGCAGCAAGGCCGTGGCACCGTGCATTGGGCAACGCTGGCTGCATTTGCAGAACGTCACCGCGATATTGCGGCGGTGGATGCGCTTTTTGTTACCTCGGATCATGTAACCAGCAGCCCGGGCGAGGCTGCGACCCTAGACATGGTCATCGCCTTTATTGCGGATCGCTTTGGTGCCCGTCTGGCGCAGCAGGTATGCAGCAACCTGATGATCAGCTTTCCGCGACATGCCGACACAGCGCAGCCACGCGACCGGGCTGCCCAACTGCGCGAGGCACCACAAAAACTGCAGCAGATGGTGGTTGTGATGGGGGAAAATCTGGAAAACCCGCTGCGCGTCTACGACATCGCCCAGGCTGTCGGATTGTCATCGCGCCAATGCGAACGC
>JAOUMG010000622.1 GCA_029881635.1 Paracoccaceae bacterium
CCTGCCTCTTCGACAAGCTGAACTGATTCAACCAGACCACCCGGCGCGGTGCCATAAAATGCTGTCACCCGATCCGTTGCCCCAGATGCAGCTATCATGCGAAAACCGACGAAATGCACCAATGGGATAAAGGCGCAAATGGCTAGTATTGACGGCCACCAGGCCCGCATTTCGGTGAAGATATCCGGATGAACCGCGCCACCAATCGCCACGCCAATCACGGGGACAACATACATTCGCAGCTTTTGAGAGGCCTGTGGCATATGGCCCAGCGGCTTAAGCCCCAATATTGCAACCGCACCAACCGCGAGCAGGGACCCCAGCAACATGGGCAGGGGCATGTGCAGTTCTTTGGCCAGCAAGCCGCCGCCAAGACCCAGTGCATAGGTCAAAAACACGGTTGGCATATGCATACCATTCCCGCGCCCTGACAGTCCGCGGCTCATGCCTTTGTCTTTCGGTGGTTACAGTAACGGCTCATGCAACTACCAATGGGGTGGCCTTTGATCCGCCAGCGGCACGCTGCTGCCCTGTTCCGTTTCACGCTCTGCCTCACGTTCCAGCAAAAGTGAAACGCGCCGCGTCAGAATATCGATCTCGCCAGATTGGCGTGCGATGACATCTGACAAATCGTCTATCGCGCGCCGCAGATGTGCGATCTCTTCTTCTGCCCTTTCCAACCGCCGATCCATTGCCTGTCCAGATCCCAAATCATGCGCACAAATGCGTATTCATGTTCTGTACGTATAATGGGCGGGTTGCGCACCCCCCTTTTTCCCCCGCTTGTCCCTTTTGTCCCCATCCGCTAAACCCCGACCGATAGCAGTGAAGGCATCGAAAATGGCCAAAGAAAAAGCCCCCCGCCGACCTCGCGCAGAAACCCCGAAAGGGTTTCGCGACTACTTTGGCGCGGAGGTGACCGAACGCAAGGCGATGCTCGACGCCATAGCCGAGGTTTATCATCGCTACGGCTTTGATCCACTTGAAACATCTGCGGTCGAGACGGTCGAGGCGCTGGGCAAATTCCTGCCGGATGTGGACCGCCCCAATGATGGCGTTTTCGCCTGGCAAGAGGACGCGGAATCCGAAGGAGCCGCTGGTGACTGGCTGGCGCTGCGCTATGATCTGACCGCCCCCTTGGCGCGGGTTGCGGCGCAATACCGGAACGACCTGCCCAACCCCTACCGCCGCTATTCAATGGGCCCTGTCTGGCGCAATGAAAAGCCGGGACCGGGACGTTTCCGCCAGTTCTATCAATGCGATGCAGATACGGTGGGGTCCAGCTCCGTTGCCGCGGATGCAGAAATCTGTGCGATGCTTTCGGATACACTCGAAGCCGTGGGCATCCCATGCGGCGACTATCTGGTGCGGGTCAATAATCGCAAGGTGCTCAACGGCGTTCTGGAGGCGATGGGCCTTTCAAGCGAAAATGAGGATGATCGCAACGCTGTCCTGCGCACAATCGACAAGTTTGACAAAGTCGGCGAGTCCGGCGTGCGCGAACTGCTGACCAAAGGGCGTCTGGACGCCTCGGGGGCCTATATCGACGGCGTGGGCTTGACCGATATGCAAGCCGATCCGGTGATCGCCTTTTTGACATCGAAAGGCAAAGACGCCGCCGCGACATTGGTCAATCTTCGGTCTGCGGTCGGTCTTTCAAAATCCGGTGGCGAAGGTGTGCAAGAACTTGAAGCCATTGCGGAGTATCTGAATGCGCAGGGTTACGGACCTGACCGAATTGATATTGACCCGGCGGTTGTCCGTGGCCTTGGCTACTACACTGGTCCCGTTTTCGAAGCCGAACTGACCTTTGAAATCACCGACGATAAGGGCCGCAAGCGCCAGTTCGGATCTGTCGCCGGCGGTGGGCGCTACGATGACCTCGTCAAGCGATTTACCGGCCAGGCCGTGCCTGCAACCGGCGTTTCGATCGGCGTTGATCGGTTGCTCGCAGCCCTTCATGCCAAGGGCCGCATGAATTCTGCGGCAAGCGGTCCTGTCGTTGTCACTGTCATGGACCGGGATCGGATGTCAGACTATCAGGGTATGGCAGGCCAGCTGCGGCGTGCCGGTATCCGGGCCGAGGTCTATCTGGGTAATCCGAAGAATTTCGGCAACCAGCTTAAATACGCCGATAAACGCAATTCACCTGCTGCGATCATTCAAGGTACGGATGAGGCCGCAAGGGGTGTTGTGCAGGTCAAGGATTTGATTCTTGGCGCAAAAATTGCGGCCGAAGCCAGCC
>JAOUMG010000621.1 GCA_029881635.1 Paracoccaceae bacterium
CCCGCCGAATCTGCGGCACGATCCCATGGGTTCCGGTTTCGGCGGCGCTATCTGCTCGTGCTGTTGATACCGTTCCTGATGTTCAGCGGGGCTGTGATCGGAATGTATTTCCAGCCGCCCGCCTTGCAGAAATTCTATGCGCTGACTGGCCTGCAACCCGGTGGCGGTTCGGCCGCGCCAATTGCGTTGCCGCCCGAAATCGAATTGCCCCCCGAGATGGTGGAAACCATGCAGGTAACCGATGTCGTCGGTCTGGCCCGTCTGATGCCGCGCGGTGATGTGTCGATCGTGGCGCCACCTTATGGTGCTGGCGATGCACGGATCGCCGACATTCTCGTGGCAATTGGTGATCACGTTGAAAAGGGCAGTATCGTGGCGCGGCTGGATAACGAAGGGCAACTGGAAAGCGCCGTGCTGCTGGCCGAGGCCAATGTCGCTGTCCGTGCGGCGGCGCTGATGCAGACGCGGGCCGCCGTTCAGAACAGTCAGGATGAGGCGCGGGCGGGTATGGAACAGGCCCGCTCTGCGGCCTCAGAGGCCGCTGCCGAGCATGTGCGCGCGCAAGAACTGTTCCAGCGTGGCGTAACCACCCAAACCGCCCTGGATGCGGCCGCTGCCGCGGAACGCCAGGCCATGCTCGCCGTCGAAAAGGCGCAAGCGACGCTGGCACGCTTTACCGCTGAAGGTGTGGATATGCAGCCAGATGTCATCGTCGCGACCCGCAATCTTGATGCTGCGGATGCCGATCTGGCCCGCGCCCGCCGGGACCTTTCGCGTGCTGCGGTTCTGGCCCCGATCGACGGCGTTATACTTGACGTTCATGCCCGCGCCGGCGAACGCCCCCCCGCCATCGGCATCATGGAGATGGGCGACACGGATCAGATGATGGCCGAGGTTGAGGTTTACCAGGACCGCATCACGTCTGTC
Organism: Paracoccaceae bacterium; assembly: GCA_029881635.1. Taxonomy (GTDB): domain Bacteria; phylum Pseudomonadota; class Alphaproteobacteria; order Rhodobacterales; family Rhodobacteraceae; genus Albidovulum. Next base: position 928 of record JAOUMG010000621.1, read on the forward strand.
GCCCTGGGTCAGCCGGTTGAACTGGCGGCGGTTGCCATCGGCCAGACGCTTCAGGGTCGGGTGCAGTCCATCGGCCTGACCGTGGGGCGGCAAGGGCTCATATCAGACGACACCGCTGCAAATACCGATGCCCGGGTGATCACCGTGATGGTGGAACTTGACCCGGCTTCATCGGCGATTGCCGCACGTTTCACCAATCTGGAGGTGGTCGCACGCATTGATACACGGGCCATACCCGCGCAGGCGATGGAATGAGCCGCCTGCTGCAATGGCTGTTCGGACGGCTACCCATCGGCTGGCTGCAACTAACCCATAGCCGCACCCGCTTTGCCGCCGCTTTGGCTGGGGTGGCCTTTGCCAATGTGCTGGTTTTCGTTCAGCTCGGCATCATGAACTCAATGGCAACGGCCACGCTGAAACCCTACGGATTTTTTCAGGCGGACATCATGATTTCAGCCTCGGATGCGAATTCGATGACTGAGGGTGGCAATGTCGCGCGGCAATGGCTTTTTCAGGCGCTCGCCGACCCGGAGGTGACCGATGGCACCGGCCTTTATGTCGGCAACATCAATTGGGCGCGCGAGACCAAGACACTGTCGCTGACCACCTATGGCATCGACCCGACAATGCCGGGATATCTGTCGCCTGCCATGGCGCGCAAGACTGGAACGCTGCAATTGCAGAACGCGGGAATTCTAGACATGTTAAGCCGTGGCTTGCCGCGTGAAGAGGCTGCCGGTATCCGCCCGCAAACCCCGGCGTCCTTCGAAGTGTCGGGGAAGACACTGACGCTTTTCGACACGTTTCAGGGCGGCGGCGGGTTTGGCGGTGACGGCTACATAATGGTTTCGGACCAGACATTCCTTACGCTTTTTCCGGCCCGCAGTTCCGCAGCCCCAGATCATATCTTGCTTAAAGTTGCGCGGGGCGCGGATGCGGATCAGGTCGCGGCACGGTTGCGTGACCTGCTAACGGACAAGACGCTGCGTATTCGCAGCTACGCGCAGGCGGCGGCCGAGGAACTGAGCTATCAACAGACCAAACGTCCCACGGGTATCATCTTTGGCTTTGGTGTGATCATCGGTATTCTGGTGGGTATCGTCATCGTTTATCAGGTTCTTTCAACCGACGTTGCCGATCATCTGAGCGAATATGCCACTTTCAAGGCGATGGGTTATCCGCAGAGTTTCTTCCTCGGCATCGTATTCGAAGAGGCATTGATCCTTGCGGTTCTGGGATTCGTGCCGGGGTTCATTGTGGCCAACGGATTGCTGGCAGGGATGAAAAAGGCGACGACTCTGCCGCTGGACATGACCCC
>JAOUMG010000623.1 GCA_029881635.1 Paracoccaceae bacterium
TGTGGCTTGCAGAGCTGCTGGACGCCCGTGAATTGGTCATTCACGGTTCTGTTTCGACCCCGGCGGGAAGCCGCGTGCCGGTGCGTCGTGTCTGAACGGGGTACTTGCCAAGGAACCGGCATGTCCGCAAAACCCGTGTCATGACCAAAACCGAAACACTCTATTACCGTCCTATCGCCATGACCGATTCATCGCGGTCGGGCGGAGCGCTTGATCTGGCCGGTGGCTGGTGCTGGTTTGACCGGGTGGAGGTTTTGGCCCGAACCGGCAGTCAGGGCGTGTTCTCTGCCTCCGATTTGCCCGGCGATGTTCGCGAAAGGCTTTGTTCGCCGCGCCCGGATCTGATGGGCTTGCCGCCCGACCGCCCGCTGATCATGGGCATCTTGAACGTGACGCCCGACAGTTTTTCCGACGGCGGCCGCTTTGCCGAACCCGATCTGGCCCTGACCCACGCCAGAGGCATGGCTTCGTCGGGTGCGGATATCCTTGATATCGGTGGCGAAAGCACACGACCCGGTGCCGCAGATGTTTCGATTGATCAGGAAATTGAGCGTACGGCACCAATAATCGCCACCTTGCGCGCAGGCGGATTTTCCCTGCCGATATCCATTGACACGCGCAAGGCGGGGGTGGCCGAGGCCGCAATCCACGCGGGCGCTGATATGGTTAACGACGTGGCCGCCTTTGGATATGATGCAAGCCTTGCCGAACTGGTTGCCAGCAAAGGCGTGCCGGTCTGTCTCATGCATGCGCAGGGTGCGCCCGCAACGATGCAGATCGACCCCAAATATGACAATGTGCTGCTTGATATCTATGACTACCTTGCCGAAAAAATTGTCCAGGCAGAAAGCGCCGGGATCGCCCGAAACAGGATCATTGTCGATCCGGGTATCGGTTTTGGCAAAACAGTCGCGCATAATCTGGCGCTGATGCGGGGTTTGTCGCTTTTCCATGGGCTGGGCTGCCGGGTGTTGCTGGGCGCGTCACGCAAGCGTTTCATTGGAACCCTGAGCGGAACCGATGCTGCCGATCAACGCGGGCCGGGATCATTGGCAATGACATTGGCCGGCGCAGCCCAAGGCGTGCAGTTGCACCGCGTTCATGATATTAGAGAGACCAAACAAGCGTTGCGCCTCTGGCAGGCAGTAACCCGTGGAGGCGAGAAATGAGCAGGAAGCTTTTTGGCACCGATGGCGTGCGCGGTACCGCCAACACTTACCCCATGACGGCCGAGATAGCACTGAAATTGGGTGCGGCGGCAGGGCGTTTTTTCAGGACGGATGGGCGCAATGGCCACCGGGTGGTTATCGGCAAGGACACGCGCCTGTCGGGCTACATGCTGGAAAACGCATTGACGGCGGGGCTGACCTCGACCGGGATGAATGTGCTGTTGCTGGGGCCGGTGCCGACCCCGGCCGTGGGGTTTTTGACCCGGTCCATGCGGGCCGATCTCGGGATCATGATATCGGCCAGCCACAATCCGGCCCATGACAACGGCATCAAGTTCTTCGGCCCCGACGGTTACAAGCTGTCGGATGAGGCTGAGGCTGAAATCGAGGCGATGGTGGGCGCCGATATCGAGCCTGCCCAGCCCGCCAATATCGGCCGTGCCAAGCGGATCGACGATGCGTGCGGGCGATATGTGGAATACGCAAAGACGACATTTCCGGCCCGCGGGCAGTTGTCTGGACTGAAGGTGGTAATCGATTGCGCCAACGGCGCGGCTTATAAGGCGGCACCGCAGGTTTTGTGGGAATTGGGTGTTGACGTGATCCCTGTCGGGGTGGCGCCGAATGGTTTCAACATCAATGACCGCTGCGGTTCGACCTATACCCAGACTGCGGCTGAGGCGGTCGTGGCGCATGGGGCGGATCTGGGCATCTGCCTGGACGGTGACGCTGACCGGGTGATGATCCTCGATGAGAACGGGCAGGTGGCAGATGGCGATCAGATCATGGCGCTTTTGGCCGCCCGCTGGGCAGATGCCGGTATCTTGCGGGGCGGCGCGCTGGTCGCGACAGTAATGTCGAACCTTGGGCTCGAACGGTTCTTGACTGGCCGGGGTTTGCGGCTCGAACGAACGTCGGTCGGGGACCGCTATGTCGTTGAAAGGATGCGCGCGGGCGGTTTCAATCTCGGGGGTGAGCAATCCGGTCATATCGTGATGACCGACTATGCGACCACGGGTGATGGCCTGATTGCCGGTCTGCAGTTTTTGTCAACGATGGTT
>JAOUMG010000624.1 GCA_029881635.1 Paracoccaceae bacterium
ATTTCGCGCTCACCTAGGGTTGCAATGGCGACCAGGCTGGATCAGATGCAGCCCCTTCGGTCGGGACGGCGCGCAGGTTTCGCCCGGTAATATCCACCGAGTAAAGCTGTGCCCCGCCGGCTGCCCCCGGCGATTCACGCGTGAACATGATCACCCGCCCGTTGGGGGCCCAAGTCGGACCTTCGTCAAGGAATGAGGCTGTCAGCAGCCTCTCCTCTGATCCGTCCGTGCGCATGACCCCAATGTGAAAGCGCCCGGCATTCTGTTTGGTAAAGGCCACAAGATCGCCGCGCGGCGACCAGACAGGCGTGCCGTAACGACCCTCACCAAAGCTGATCCTTGTCGGCTCACCACCCCCCGCCGACATCACATAAAGCTGCTGGCTGCCCGACCGGTCGCTTTCAAAAACGATCTGGCTGCCATCTGGCGAAAACGATGGGGCTGTTTCAATCGATGGCGCATTGGTCAATTGCTGGGACTGCCCCGAACCGAGTTGCATCGTGTAGATATCCGTGTTGCCACCCTGTTCGACCGAAAACACGACAGTCGCGCCATCGGGGGAAAAGCGCGGTGCAAAGGTCATGTTGCCCGAAAGATCGGCCAGCGGGCGTGATGTGACGGTGGCGATATCCAGCAGTTTGATACGCGGGAACCCGGTTTCAAATGACGTGAATAGCACCCTGTCGCCTGTCGGCGAAAATCGCGGGGCCAGCACAATCGTTGAACTGTCGGTCAGATATTGCACATTGGCGCCGTCATAATCCATTACTGCCAACCGCTTGAGGCGCGCATCCTTTGGTCCGCTTTCTGAAACGTAAACCACACGGCTGTCGAAATACCCGCTTTCGCCGGTGATCCGGCTATAGACCTGATCGGCGACTTTGTGGGCAATGCGGCGCCAGTCCCCCGCCCCGCCGCCAAATTGCAGACCCTCGCCTAGCTGACTGTCGGAAAACACATCGAACAGACGAAACTTCACATTGATCCGGCCATCGGTCCCGACAGATACGGAACCGGTCACCAAAGCCTGTGCATTGATTGCCTTCCAGTCGGCGAAGGCTACGGGGGCATCAAAGCTGGTGATGCGGCTGATGAATGCTTCCGGTCCGATTTCGCGGAAAAGCCCTGTCCCTGCCAGGTCTGCCGCCACCACACTGGTAATAGCGGCAGCCATGTCTGCGGATTGAGGATTTTCGGCGATAAAGTCGGGGGCCGCGAAAGGCAGGGGTTCGATAACGCCCTGATCAATGACAATTCGCAGCGGTCCGCTTTGCGCTTCGGCATGTGGTGCCGCCAAAACCAGACTGATCGCTAGCGCCGCCATGGCGGCAATTCTGTTCGTTATGCGCATCTTAACCTCTCGCTCCGATAGGAGTTTCCAACCTGCCGCGTCGCCGACGGATGCGCCACTTGCCGATCCGCTATTACCCCTGCAAACGGCAAAAACCTGCCTGTCATAACCATTATCATCGCAGCCTCATCCCGTTCGGGTCAAAAACCAGCTCAAGATCTTTCCACTGTTCGTATTTTTCACGGGGCAAAGGATACCCGTCCTTGGTGCAGCGCACGATGGCACTTTTCGCGGCGCGAAACATGATTTGCGCGGAACTTTCATCGCCGCCAGCATAGTCTGTCATGCGAATTGTTGCGACATCGGGCTTGCCATCCTGGGCCATATCCACACGAACGGTCACGGTCGTGCTCATCGCCTCGGTCGACATGGCCCCAAGAACCCAGCAAGACTGAACCGCAAATCGCATGGCATCCTTATCACCGGCTGTCATCGGCGGACCTGTCGGCGCAGCACCTGCACCCGCGGCCGGGGTTTCACTGGCAGCCCCTGACAGGGCTTCAGCCAGCGCTGCGGCAACGGCATCCTCGGTCGAAGATTCCGTCGTCGTTTCCGGGGCAGTTGCCGTTTCGGTTGGTTGCTCTGATGTCGGCTCGGGTTTTTCAGGCCGCGACTTCGGGCGCGCCGATGTCAGCGGGGCCGACGATTCCGGTTCTTCCTGGGTTTCCGTCGCCTCAGTCACGATTTCGGTCGTAGCCTCGGGGGGGGCCGTTGCTTCAACAGGCGCTTCGGGCGTAGGTTCCGCTGCTGGTTCGGGCGTGGTTTCCGACACTACCACCTCTGACGGCGCCGCATCAGGTTCGGGCGCCTCGGTGGGCACCGGCGCTACGCGAGGGGCCTCACGCGGGGCGGGCTTTGGCCTGATCGTTTCA
>JAOUMG010000625.1 GCA_029881635.1 Paracoccaceae bacterium
TTGATGGCGCCAAGATCGGCCTCATCATCAGGGCTGGTCTGAAACAGGACGATATCGTGATCCGACATCATCTTGATTGCCCGCCCATTCATCTGTGCGAGTGTCGATGACTGCGCCTCTACACGAATGCCGCTATCGTCCGCCAAGGCTGCACTAACAGATTGGGAAACCGCATCGTCAACGGAAATAACCAGGATCGACTTTGGTTTCAAAGACATCACAATACCCCTTTCGGCATTTGAATTTCTTGTCGGGCAATGTTCATCCGTTTTCTCCCAGTGCGAGGTCTTCGGCGGGTATCGACGTGCTCATGGCCGGAAATGGCAGCGTGGCACCCGGCACCGGCCCGCCACCATATAACGCAGCAAGCCCCGTCAATGGCGTAGTGAAAATGAAATTGAGGTTCTGAATTTCGACGGTCACAACCGGCACATAAGGCCCACCCAGGAAGCCCAAGTTTGAATCGAAGCTGTAGCTGAAGCTCAGATTGGCGGGGGTCGCATATGTAGGCATGAGCACCGATGTGGCCGCCCAAATCTCGGCAACGGTCGGATTTGTCAGATCGCCCGAGCATGTGATGGTACCCGGATTGGCGCAGACAGTTCCGCCCGCAGAACACATGGTTCCGAACCGAGGCGGCGTTGTACCTGCGGGCACCACACCACGCATGTTCAGGTTGGGAACACCCGGACAGGCTGCAGGACGTGTTGCAGCTGTCCGCGCCGCAAGTTGCAGTGCCTTGTCGGCCATCACATATTCGGCGCCCATCCGCCCGAATTCGACCAGCCCGATAAAGACCAGCAGGAACACCGGCAGAATGAGCGCCATTTCGAGCAATGTGGTGCCGTTCTCTTCACGCAAGAACTGCCGGCAACGGAACCTCAGCTGTGGAATGATGTGTTTTTCGATCATGATCCAAACACCCTGGACGAATCCGTTACATCGGTCGTGATCGGGGTAAGGCTGCCACCAACCAGCGCAAAGACACCTGCAAACGGAAAGTTGACTGTGATGTTGGCAGTTACCTGGGCCACCGGCGCCGGGCTGACACGGTAGCCACCAACGACGCAGGTCAGGGCGGGTGTCACGGAGTTGATTGTGACGAAAGAGGGAAACACCGAGTTACCCGAAACGCTCTGGCTGACAATCGCCTGCAGCTTGGTGTTGTAGGCGTTGATCGATGCGCCACTGATGCAAATGTCCAACGGGGCGACGCGCGCAAGATAGCGCGATGCGTCGCGCACACCGCTGATCGCGCTTTGGTAAGACAGCATCAGGCGGCTGCCCTCGACGATCACGGCAAAAACCAAGAGCATCATCGGCAGAACAATCGCAAACTCGATCAGGGCAACACCGTCATCCGCTCTGGCAAAGCGCCGGAATGCGCGCCGGCCTTGTGCCGCCCATTCCTTCGCAGATCTGAAAACTGAATTGCTCATGATTTCACCGGTACAGTTGAACGACATCATGGAAGGTTCCTGTCGTGTCATTGGTCCCGGCCCCGCCGCCGCCAGCCTTGCCGATGATCTCGGCAAAAATCGCCAGGGTCGGCGCACCGGCGCCATTGTCGGTGATCGGCTCGGTCAGGAACAGTTTGACGAACTGGTGAACCGGAACGCCTGTCGTGGCACCGTTGATAGGGTTGGCGGTACAGTCGATTCCGGCAGCGACAATCACGCGGCGATTGGGGTCGGGATCCTGCTGATTGGAACACATCCGACGCCCGGTTTCCGACATTCCCGGCGGCAAGATACCGCCTGTTGACAACGGGCCGCCGCCATTGGCGATTTCGGTCATATACATCTGGAAGCGTGTCGTGGCGCCAGGTGCGGGATCGGCACCACCGTAGTTGGTCGCAACATAGTTTGCGCGGCCAGCAGACCAGTTTCCATTGCCGTAGCGGGTGCAAGTACCTGCATTAAAGCAGTCATCGCGCGGTATCCCGACAGTATCCGGTGACGGGTCGCTGTTTTGCCCGATGCAGGATCCGCCACCTTGTGGAACAATGCCCTTGATGACATTCGCCGCCGGGGCCCAAAGCGGATCGGTCTTCTTGTTTTTGAGATTGCCTTTGTAAATGTCGAAACGAACATTCAAGGCATCCGTGATCCCGACCTTCTGGCCCGGCTCGGTATCGACGCCCTTCTGTGCAAAGCACTGGGTGATGCTGCCAGCGGCACCCAGAACACATTCCAGCAACGGCCCGGCCCCGGTGATACCG
>JAOUMG010000626.1 GCA_029881635.1 Paracoccaceae bacterium
GTTTCGCTGGAAAAAATGGGCATTGACCCGGCGCTGGCATCGGGGGCGTTTGTGACGACAGTTACGGATGTGATCGGGTTCCTGGCGTTCCTTGGGCTGGCCAGTCTGGTATTGATATGAGCCTGACGGAGATCAAAGCCGCCGCACGCGCTGACGCCTTCATCCGACGCAAAGTCGCTTATGCCAATCGTACTGGTGATGAGGCCGCAAAGCTGGCCGCGGTTCTTGCGGACCATCGCGGCAAGGTATTGGCTGGATATATGCCGATGCGAACCGAAATTGACTGCTTGCCCGCGATGGCGGCCCACCAGGGATCTGTCGCCGTACCGGTGATCATGGCGGCAGGCCAGCCCTTGCAGTTTCGCCAATGGACGGCCAAGGCCAGGATGGTGCCCGGAGCCTTCGGCGCGCTGATTCCGGAAACGGGTGACTGGCTGGTACCCGAAGTCCTTATTGTGCCGCTTCTGGCTTTCGACCGGCGCGGATACCGGCTGGGTTATGGGGGCGGTTTTTATGACCGCACGCTGGAAGGCTTGCGGGCGCGTGGCCCGGTGACAGCCATCGGCTTTGCCTTTGCGGCGCAGGAAGTGGAGACTGTTCCTATTGAACCCACGGATCAACCGCTGGATATGATCGTCACCGAAGCTGAGGTTTTTACCCCGACTTGTGCGCCTACCGGTTAAACCGCCGCCTCTTGCGCATCCCTAGACCGAAAAGGGCCAGACCCGCCGCGCCCATCATCGCCACCGCTGGGGGTACGGGTATGTTCGGCACAACAGGTGCCAGAACAACTGTATCAAGGTCAAAATGACCACAAGGGGCGCCGCAAAGTGCTGTATTCGTGGGATAGACGATCTCGATCAAAAGGGCATCAAGGGCCGAAAACCCGGCGCCGAGGGTGAATGTCTGAACATCCATGAAAACATCCGAGAGCAGAAACCCTGCGGTTGCTACAGCACTTCCACCTGAAAACCCTGTAACGAAGATATTGTCACTAAGCGGGCCCGGTGTTTCAAGGAAGTCGTAGCCGAGCGAGTTCAAGGAAAAGCTGACCGCGTCAAACATCGAGGCCATTGTGAACATCAGCCCCGAAGTGAAATCAGTGCCGGAATCGTCCACATGGGCCAGCCCTTGGGCCGTATCCCATGCCAGCAACCCATTGGTCGGTGTGACGGTAACGCCGTTTTCGACATAAGGCGCGAAAGTACCGGTATTGATCGAGTCGATCAGCGCGGTTCCGTAATCGGGCAGGGCATCGAATGTCACGGTCGTGGCATTGGCCGGAGGTAAGGTTGAGAGAGAGAACGCCAGAGCGATAGCGGTTGTCAGCATACGAAAATTCATCATTTTCTTTCCTCACAATCCCCCGGCGCAAACGCTAGACTGGTGAGCGGAGGCCCGTCAACAAAACTGCGCAACCCGTCCCCAACCATGGCGGATTACCGCTGATACCAGCAAAGCCTGACACTTCACTCTGTGCTTGCCTGTTGATCTGGGCGGCCTTAGGCAGAGCGTTATGAAACTGTTGTTCCTAGGTGATGTAATGGGCCGCGCGGGGCGTGCGGCGGTGGCTGCGCGATTGCCCGGTCTCAAGGCCGATTGGTCGCTGGATTTCGTCGTTGTAAACGGTGAAAACGCAACTTCGGGTGCAGGTTTGTCGGCGGATCATGCCAAGGCGCTGCTGACCGCCGGGGCAGATTGCGTGACGCTGGGCGATCATGCCTTTGATCAGAAAGATATGCTGTCTTTCATCGAAAACGAGCCACGCATCCTGCGCCCGATCAATTTTGCCAAGAATGCGCCTGGCAAAGGCGCGCGGGTGTTTGAGGCGAAAGGCGGGCGCAAGGTGCTGGTGGCGCAGGTGCTGGGGCAGGTTTTCATGAAGCGGCCCTTTGACGACCCGTTTTCGGCCATTGACAGTGTCCTGCGGGCGCATCCCTTGGGCGGCGTTGCACAGGCCGTGATTGTCGACATCCACTGCGAGGCCACCAGCGAAAAGATGGCGATGGGTCATTGGTGTGATGGCCGTGCCAGTCTGGTTGCAGGTACTCACACCCATGTGCCGACCGCTGACACACAGATCCTGGGCGGCGGTACGGCGTTTCAGTCTGATGCCGGAATGTGCGGTGACTATAATTCCGTCATCGGCATGGACAAGCTGGAGCCGATGCGCCGGTTTGTCACTGGCATGGGCAAGGAACGATTCACACCGGCCAATGG
>JAOUMG010000627.1 GCA_029881635.1 Paracoccaceae bacterium
CGCTGACGGACAGGACGGAGCCTGTCACCGCGTTCGGGCGGTAGGTCGTGCATCCCTTGCAGCCCTGATCCCAGGCCGCCATGTAGACGTCCTTGAACGCATCAAAACTGATGTCTTCCGGGCAGTTGATGGTTTTCGAAATGGAACTGTCCACCCATTTCTGTGCCGCCGCCTGCATTTTAACGTGATCCAGCGGCGGGAGGGTCTGAGCGTTGACAAAATAGTCCGGCAGGGGTTTGTCGCCAAACCTTTCCCGCCATAATTGCACCGCGTAATCGATAACCTCTTCTTCCGTCCGCGAGCCGTCTTTTTGCAGCACCTTTCGCTTGTAGGCATAGGCAAAGACCGGTTCGATCCCCGAAGACACATTGCCTGCGTAAAGGCTGATGGTTCCGGTTGGCGCGACTGAGGTCAACAGGGCGTTGCGGGTACCATGCCTGGCGATAGCCGCACGCACATCTTCGTCCATGGTCGCCATGGTGCCCGAGGCGAGATACTTTTCTGCGTCAAAAAGCGGAAAAGCGCCTTTTTCCTTGGCCAGATCAACGGAAGCCAGATAGGCCGCCCGCGCCACCGCCTTCATCCATGTCTCTGTCATTGCCGCGGCTTTGTCGGAGCCGTACCGCAGGCCAATCATCAGCAGCGCATCTGCAAGTCCGGTAACGCCCAGGCCTATCCGCCGCTTTGCCTTCGCTTCCGCTGCCTGAGCGGGCAGTGGAAACCTTGAGGCATCGACGACATTGTCCATCATCCTGACGGCAGTCCGTACCAGTCCATCGAGGGCGTTCAGATCGAGTTCCGCCTTTTTTCCGAACGGATCATTAATCAGCCGGGCAAGATTGATCGACCCCAGAAGGCACGCCCCATAGGGGGGCAACGGTTGTTCACCGCAGGGGTTTGTCGCGGCGATCGTTTCGCAATAGGCAAGGTTGTTTGCCGCATTGATCCGGTCGATGAAAATCACGCCCGGTTCAGCATATTCATAGGTGGCGCGCATAATCCGGTTCCAAAGATCACGTGCCTTGACGGTGCGATATACTTTGTCACCAAAGATCAAATCCCAGGGGCCATCCGCCTTGACCGCTGCCATGAACGGATCTGTCACCAACACAGACAGGTTGAACATCCTGAGCCGGGCAGCATCCTGTTTTGCCGCGACAAAAGCCTTAATATCCGGGTGATCGCAACGCAGCGTCGCCATCATGGCACCCCTGCGGCTGCCCGCAGACATGATTGTCCGGCACATCGCATCCCAGACATCCATAAAGCTCAGCGGGCCCGAGGCATCCGCAGCCACGCCCTTCACTTCAGCACCTTTCGGCCGGATTGTAGAAAAATCGTATCCGATGCCGCCGCCCTGCTGCATCGTCAGCGCGGCCTCTTTCAGGTTCTCGAAAATGCCGTCGAGGCTGTCAGGGATGGTGCCCATGACAAAGCAATTGAAAAGGGTGACGGCCCGTCCTGTACCGGCCCCGGCAGTGATACGCCCGGCGGGCAGGAACTTGAAATCATCAAGAGCTGCATAAAATCTGTCTTCCCAAAGGCCGGGATCCTGCTCGACGGCGGCGGTAGCCCGCGCTATGCGTCGCCAGCTGTCTTCCACGCTGGCCTCAACAACGGTGCCATCCGCCTCTTTCAGCCGGTATTTCATGTCCCAGATCTGCTCGGCAATCGGGGCGGCGAAACGGGTCATTGGCAGCATCCTTGCGGTGGCGAATTCAAGCGCGGGAAGGCCCGCGATACTACGCCCCTTGGCGGCGCGGGTCAACTTGATCTCGGGGGTCAGAGGTTTATGATAGCTACACCTTGGGGGTGATATGGACAGATTCGTCAATCTGGTAAAGCTTTGCGTCGGGTCGGACACGGTTGAGGACCTGGAGCGTTGGCAGGCGGAACGTAGGGCGCGGATTCCTGGCCATGTCCCTTGCCATGTAACCCGTATGTGGCCCAAGCGTGCCGATGAGTTGCTGAATGGCGGATCGCTTTACTGGGTGTTCCGCGGGGCGGTTCTGGCCCGGCAGCGGATCGTGGCATTGGAAGAACGGCGCGGCGAAGACGGGATATTGCGCTGCGGGTTGATTTTTGACCCAGAGATCATTCGCACCGAAGTCCTGCCACGGCGCGCCTTTCAGGGTTGGCGTTACCTTGAGCCCAAGGACAGCCCCCGCGATCTGCCACGCCATAAATCCGCAGACCCCACGTTGCCGAGGGAGTTGC
>JAOUMG010000628.1 GCA_029881635.1 Paracoccaceae bacterium
CAGACGCGTCAGAAACATCTTCATTTGCATAGTCGTGGCGTTCTGCGCCTCGTCAAGCACAACAAATGCATTTGCCAATGTCCGCCCGCGCATGAAGGCCAAAGGCGCAATTTCGATCCGCTTGTCCTCAATCAGTTTCAATACCTGTTTGGCAGGCAGAAAATCGTTCAGCGCATCGTAAAGCGGCTGCATGTAAGGATCGACCTTGTCCTTCATGTCACCGGGAAGGAAACCAAGCCTTTCCCCGGCCTCGACGGCGGGGCGGGACAAAATGATCTTGTCGACATGGCCGCCAATCAGCATCGTCACGCCGACGGCTACGGCGAGGTAGGTTTTACCAGTACCTGCAGGCCCGATACCAAATGCGAGTTCATTCTGAAAAAGCGCCATCACATAAGCCTTCTGGGCTTCGGTGCGCGGTTCGACCTGTTTCTTGCGGGTGCGGATTTCGAACTTGCCGCTGGCAAACATTTCCAGTTGCTGGTCCAGACTTGGCGGCTCGGCGATGCCAGCCTCACCCATGCGCATGGCGGCGTCAATCTCGCCCGCATCGATGGGGCGACCGGTTTCAAGCCGACCATATAACGTCTGAAGTACCGCTGCGGCCAGACCCCTTGCTTCGGCGCCACCCACGACCGCGATCTGGTTGCCTCGCCTGAGGATATGCACCCCGAGTTGATGTTCGATCTGGGCCAGGTTGCGGTCAAATTCACCACAAAGGTCGATCAACAACCGATTGTCAGGAAATTCCAGAAGTGTCTCATGCAGGTCTTCTGGATGTGGCGGCGGGGTTAAGGCGCTAATGCCCAAGCAATTCTCCTATCGAAAGGGTTCATTAGGCAAATGGTGCCCTTGGATCGCGCTTAACGCAAGCACAGGGCACCGAAAATTGCTTGGAAGTGAAAAAAACTGCCGATGAGAGACAATCTGCGGCGGTTTCGCACCTATCGCCAGACTCAGATCGGGTCCGGAATCGGCGATCCACGCTTGTGGCCTGCGGCATAGCCGGGTGGCAACACACCCGAACAGACCCGTTCACCGGTTCTGGGGTCAAGACGCAGCACGGAATACCCCTCGATCCCGTCATCGGCCATCCAGACATCGCAGCCATCAGGGTCTACATAGACGCCCCATTTGACCTTTTCTGCCAGATTGCCGCTGTCAATGAACCGGTCAACGCTGTGATCGGTTTTCTCGCAACCGCTCAGGATCACGGTGCCGACAACAACCACTGAAATGATACGCGCACCCATCCTTAATACCTTCCAATTTCGCGGTAACACATAATCTCGACCCGGCGGTTCTTCTGCATGCCTGCCGCGGTGGCATTGCTGGCAACCGGTAGACGCTCGCCAAACCCCTTGACCGAGGCCAATCGCGCACCAACTGACTGGGCTACGGCGGCGACCGCGTTGGCGCGACGCTTGGAAAGATTGATGTTGTATTCATCGGATGCACGGGAATCCGTGTGCCCATGCACACCGTAGGAAAAGACCCCCTGCTGGCGGAAGAATTTCTGCAGCCGGGCTTTCTCTGCCGGGCGGATCGTGGCGCTGTCCGTGGCAAAGAGCTGGTCTGAATTGGCCACGAGGCAGCTTTCAACCTCAAGGCAGACCGGCTTGCCATCCGGAGTCGTACGGTTCCACGCATACCCTTCCCAGCCATCGTCGATCATCCAGACCTGACAACCATCCGGCGTCTGCGCCAATGCCGGTTTGTACCGGTCACGTTTGATGACTTCCTGGGACAGCGCCGACAATGGCAGCGTCAGCAAGACAACCCCCAACGCAACCGATCCAAAAGCCGGTCGCACCCTAAATTCTTTGTATTTTTCCAAAACAGCCCCCAATCACTACTGGGGCAACGCGACTACAAGTCTGCCGCTCACCCAACACCGGAAAGCAGCCTAGCAAAGTTTCAACCTTCGCGAAGTATCAATTGCAACCTATTGTTTTTGATTGAGAAACATAAACTGAAATATGGGCTGACAGCACGTCCATCCCGGCACAATCAACCAACCTGGCGCTATCTGAGGCTCGCGAAAATCTTAAGCCTGAATGATTTCGCCGGCCAATGAGTTGGTCGCGCTGGCGGTGATTCTCACTCTTGCAACGTCACCTGCGGCGTTGGAATCTGTATCGACATGAACGGCATGAAGGTAGTCTGATTTGCCGACCATCTGGCCGGGATAACGGCCGGGCTTTTCAAAAAGCAC
>JAOUMG010000054.1 GCA_029881635.1 Paracoccaceae bacterium
GGTGGCCGGGCTTTACACGGCGCAAGGCTGGGATCATGCCCGCGATATCGGTGCCGGAAATGCGGTTCAGGCAGCGCGGTCACTGGCGGCGGCACTTTTTGCATCGCCACCTGCCAGCCGCAACAATGCCCCCGATCTGGTGATGGAGCAATTGCAACGCCAGACGGTGGCCATCTGGGCGGCCTATCTTGCCGACCTGCGAGTCAGACCTTTTTCCGACCCCGACGCGGCGGTGCGGATTTCCGGGCGGCTGGCGCTGACGGCCTCACCACTTGCCGCACTTTTGCGCGAAATCTGGGCCCAGGCCGGTGGCAATGACCGGCGGCGCAGCCATGGCCAGCAACTCAGCATTGCCACCGAATTCGCCCCGATGATCCAATATGTCGAACAGGGCAGGATGCGCGAAGTCTCGGATCTCTTCGCCGGTCTCAATGTAGCGCTGGGGGCGATGGACAGGGATGCGGAAACCGGCCTGCAACGGCTGATGAGCGCCCAAGACCGTGCCGCCTCGATCGCCGCCTTGCGGCAGGCGCCAATCGTGGTGGTGCAGATTGTCGAGGATGTGCTAGCCCAGTCGAGTGTGGCCCATGCCGATCTGCTGACCAATCCTTTGACCCGCGCCTGGCAGGCCGAAGTTCTGCCGCTCTGCCGCGAAACGGTCGACGGGCGGTTTCCATTTGCCGAAGGGGCCGATGCAGACATGAGCGCCGTGACACGGCTTTTTGCACCGAGCGGGGCCATCGACCGCTATTTTAGGGCCAGAGCCGAGGCCTATCTTGATGTTACGACCAGCCCATGGCGCTGGAAGCCCGAGGCGCGATTTGCCGGGCTGACACCGGAATCTGCGGTCTTTTTCCAACGAGCGCGGGCCATTTCTGCCGCTTTCTTTGGCGCCGACGGTCGCGCCGGTGCAGAGCTGACGCTGGCGGCACTGGCCGAACGCGGCAAGGCTTTCGTCGCCATTGGTGGCGCAGGCGGTGCAGTTGAGACGAGCACTGAAGGATTGCAACTCGTCTGGCCCGGTTCGACCCCTCAAAAGGGTATAGAGGTCAGCTTTCAGACGCCGGAAGGCTTTGCGCAACTGGCGGAACCTGGCGAATGGGGGTTGATCCGGCTTCTGGCACCGCTGCGTTTGCGCGAACGCGACGAGGGTCGGCGGTTTCTGGTCGATCTGCGGGCCAGCGGCGCCCGGTTATTCCTCGAGATTGGGTTTGCCAGCCCCGACAATCCGCTGGCGGCGCGCGGATTGCTGGGGGGCTTCACCTGCCCGCCGGTCTTGTAGTGGAATTCCTGCCTCTGAATTTTGCAGATTTGCTTTATACTGGCCGAAAGTGTTTCTCGACAGGGCAACGGCGTCGTCGAGCAGGTTCTTCAGAAGGATGACGATGATGGCCGATGATCGTGAAATCACAGTCTCAGTACCCGCCTTCGGCGATAAGGTGTTCTTTGCGCGATTAGAAGGTTTTGACGAGATCAGCCGCCCGTTCCGCTATGAACTGGCGCTGGCGAGCAAGGATCTCGACCTCAAGGCCGACGACGTGCTTGGCAAAACCGCGACGGTGATGGTGACTGGCGAGCCTAAACGCCATTTCAACGGGTTGGTGAGCGAATTTATTGTCGATCCGTTCCGCGACGATTACGCGCATTACCGTTTGGTTATTGTCCCCTGGCTGTGGTTCTTGTCGCTGCGGACCGACAACCGGATTTTTCAGAACCAGAGTGTGGTCGATATCATCGAGGCGGTTTTCGGCAACTACCCGGATGCCAAGTTTGAAAAGCGGCTGAAAGCATCTTATCCGCCGCGCGACTACTGCGTTCAATACGGCGAAAGCGATCTCGATTTCGTCCAGCGGCTGATGGAGCATGAGGGGATCTTTTACTTCTTTGAGCATGATGAGGGTGCCCATCAGATGGTTCTTGTCGATGCCAATGCGACGCTTGAACCTGCGCCGGGTGCCGAGACCGTGCCCTATGAGCCTGATGGCCGGATCAGTTTTCGTGACGGCGATTTCATCACAGCCTGGAAGCCCTGCAGTTCAGTCAGGCCAGGGAAGTTTGTCCATACTGATTATGATTTCCAAAAGCCTTCTTCCGATCTCATGGCCAAGGCCGACAATCCCCTGGGGTTCGCTCAGGATGCGGGCGAGAATTATCATTATCCGGGCGATTATCTCGAACATGGCCGAGGCGATACGCTTTCGGCACTCAGGCTGGAGGAATTGCAGGCCGCCCATATTCGCGTCACGGCCGAAGGCACCGCGCGACCCTTGTGGTCGGGCCGCAGCTTCAAGCTCGACCTCTTCCCCCGCGAGGCGGAGAATGACGACTATATCGTGCTGCGCGCAGAATACGCGCTTTGGGATGCGCAATACCGCAGCGGCCAGAGCGATGCGCAGCAAGGCTATGGGGTAACATTGCACGTGGCACCCAAGTCGATTGCCTTCCGGCCCGACCGCCTGACACCGCAGCCAGTGATGCGCGGGCCGCAAACCGCCAAGGTCGTCGGCCCGGCGGGCGAGGAGATCTTTACCGACGAATTCGCCCGGGTGAAGGTGCAGTTCCACTGGGACCGGCTGGGCAAGAAGGACGAGAATACCACCTGCTTTGTGCGGGTCAGCCAGACATGGGCAGGTGCTGGCTGGGGCTTCATCCAGATCCCGCGTATCGGGCAAGAGGTTATCGTCGACTTCCTCGAAGGCGATCCGGACCAGCCGATCATTACCGGGCGGGTCTATAATGCCGAACAGATGCCACCATATGGCCTGCCCGGCAATGCGACGCAATCGGGATGGAAATCCAATTCCTCGCCCGGAGGTGGCGGCTGGAACGAGCTGCGGTTCGAGGATAAGGCGGGGTCGGAGGAAGTCTATTTTCAGGCACAAAAAGACCATAACGAGCTCGTCAAGAACAACGAGGCGCGCACCATCGGCAATGATTTCGCCGAAGATGTGGGCCATGACGCGCAGCAATCTGTGGGCCACGATCGCACCGAAAGCGTTGCCAACGACAAGGCGACGAGTGTCGGCAACAACCGCACGGTCGACATCGGCGTCAATGACACCGAAACCGTCGGGTCGAACCGCTCGCTGACGGTGGGTGCGGACGAGACAATCTCTATCGGCGCCAATTCGACCGAGACCATCGGGTCGAACCACACTCAGAGCGTCGGTATTGCTCAGACGATCACCGTCGGAGCCGTGCGCACCGATACCGTCGGCGCGGCAGAGAACCGGACGGTTGGCGCATCCCAGACGATGAACATCGGTGCCAGCCGCGCGGTGACGGTTGGATCGGGGCAGACCCATAGGGTCGGCGCCGACGATGGCTGGACCGTGGGTGGTTCGCAGACGGTGGCGGTGAGCGCGGATCAGGCGGTGACCATCGGCGGCGGTCACACCGAGAGCATCGGCAAGGATCAGGCTTGGACGGTCGCTGGCAGCCGCGTTGCCAAGGTGGGCAAGGATGAGGCGCTGGAAGTTGCGGCCAAGATGGGCGTGAAAGTTGGCGCGTCTTTTCTGCTCGATGTTGCTGACGAGATTGCGATCAAATGCGGGTCTTCGGCGATCACCATGAAGAAGGACGGAACCATCACCATCGAGGGCAAGGACATCACGCTGAACGGCTCTGGCAAGATCAACATCAAGGCCAGCAGCGAGGTGACGGTGAAGGGCTCGAAGATCAACAACAACTGAGCCTCAGACCTGCGTCTCTACTAAGAGTCGGTCAAGAGTAACGCTGGGTTCGGTTGGCTCCGTCGGTTCCGCCGTGCCACCCTTTCGCCAGAGCAGAAAGCTGGCGAGACCCGTGGCGTCGCCTGATGGCGGCGCAATCTGGTTTATGCTGTCCCAAAGTTCGTCCGGGTCGGCATCTCCGTTCAAGGCAGCGACAGAGCGAGCAAGCGCCGCGTCACACCACTGGTCGAGCGCCCCGGGGTCGGGCAGAGCCTCGGCAATTAGAACGAGGCTCAGAGGGAATTGTCGGCCCGCACTGTCCATGCCGGGCAGTATCAGCCCCGCCGCCACACGCCCACCCGAAGCAAGCCGGAAACGCAAGCCCTCCGGCGGCCAGACCGCAGTGCCCTTGAGGCGCGGGGCAAGGTAGCGACTGATCCAGCGATCCCAATGGTTGCGAAAGGCATCGGGCAGGCCGCGCGTCACGAAATCGCCCGTCGACGGCAGCTTGCCAAAGAACCCGGCCGACGCGGGCTTCAGAACCGCTCCGGGCATTTGAAGTTTCCGAACATGCTAAGATCAAAGGGGTTTTCGACCGAGTTCGCCCGGAGCTCGAACTCTGCCGAGAACCCGCCGAGCGACAGGGTCAGGCGAAACAGCTCCGGCAGATCAGTGCGGCGCAGCCTGCCGTTGCGGATCATTCGAAGCCAGGCCCAGGAGCCGGTTTCAGAGGACAGAACCTCTGACGTACCGTCGATTGGTGCAAAGCCGAGCGAGATCAGGTTGGTGCCGTCCTTGCCCGGCCAGGTCATCGGCGTGGGCCGGGTGGCCGAGTTGAAATAGATCAGCTCCTGACCGTCGAGGTTCAGTGATACCCGGCTGGCATTGGCCGACAGGTCCTTGGGCTCCAGCGTAAAGGCCATTATCGGACCGGCACCACCGGGAAAGAGCCCGTCGCGGATCGCGCGGGCCTGTTCGAAGGGTGTCAGGGTCGCCGCATCAAGGCCGAAATCGGCGCGCCAGGACCAGGGCCGCCGGGTGGTATCGACATAGGGCAACAGCAATTCGTTGGTGAAACTGTCGATCAGCCCGCCGGGGCCGAAAAGACGCTGGAAATCAGCCACATTGACATCGATGGCACTGGCCTGTTCGAAAGGATAGCGCCCTGCCGTGGCCGAAACGCAGAAAGGCAGAACATCGGCCCGCCAACGCGCGTTGAGTTGGCCAAGAACCGCCTCGCGTGTGACGCTGATCGTGTCTCCGGCGATGCCGCGGATCCAGTCGTCGATCGGATCGGGCAAGGCCGCTGCCACATTGGCCAGCGCGCCGGTAAGTTCGGGCAATCCACCCCGCGCCAGCAAGGCGGCCTCGGGGTCCGGGCTGGCCGCGACGGTCTGCAGCTCGTTGGCCAGCGCACCCAGCGCCAGTTCGGCATCACCGATAAGCGGTGGCACGCCGTCAGTTTCGATGATCGTGGCCTTGAGCGGGGCGAAATGCCCGGCAATCACAGCGCCGGGTTCGACCCCGGGCGCCGCCTCGCCGCCGCTGCTTCCGACAAATTTCGAGCCCTTCTTGATCAGCTTGCCAATCTTGCCGAGTTTCTTCGTGGCAGCGCCGACGACGCCTTTCGGCACGGCGGTGCCTCCGCCATCGCCATCCTCGATCACCCGCGTCAGATCGGTTTCTTCGACCACCGCGCGCAACAGTCTTTTTAAGGTGCTATCCGTGCTGGCAAGGTCTTTGAGGTTGGCGGTGGCCACTTGCAGGTCAATGATCGGCGCGAGGCGGATATCGCGCAAGAACCCGTCCCACTGGGCGATGAAATCGTCACTGTAGAGTTTGAGGATATCGGCTTCGAGTGTTGCAACCGATACATCCGAACTTTCAGCACAGCCCCCGGCAAACACCGCCTGATCAAGGGCTGCCTGAGCGGCAACTTCGGGCAGCATCGGCAGAATGACGTCGTGAAAGCCCGCGTAGGTATAGGCGCCCGCCAGACCGACACGCAGGGTTTTTCCTGAAAGCCGCGTCAAAACCCGAGTACCGTTTGGTCCGGCTTTTTCCGCCGGAATCCACTCTCCCAGACCGAGCACTGCCGGATCCTGACGCAGCGTGCTATAGGCGCGCACGGCAAGGGGAATGGTGCAGATGCTCTGCAAGGTCGTGGCAACCAGATCGGTGTCGGCGGCTATTTTCTTCTCTTCCGA
This sequence comes from Paracoccaceae bacterium, assembly GCA_029881635.1. Taxonomy (GTDB): domain Bacteria; phylum Pseudomonadota; class Alphaproteobacteria; order Rhodobacterales; family Rhodobacteraceae; genus Albidovulum. The sequence goes on from JAOUMG010000054.1 coordinate 5,879, forward strand.
CCCAAGCCGGTCTATGGCTGCCAGTTGATGCTCTAGCGAGGCCTCGGTCGGAAAGATGTCAATCGCGACATGCGCGGGCAGCACTTCCTGCCACCAACCCGACAGGAAATCGCGGTCGTAGGGGGCAAGGCCGGTCATCATGTAATAGGCCTTGAGACCGCCCAGTAAGAACTCCGGATCGCGGATTTCACGCCACATGGTTGCTTCCAGTGCCGCCACCATGCGCGGTTCGAGGATATCGCGCAAAGTATGCTCGTAGGCGATACGCTGGGCTTCGGCGAGTTCCGGTGCCGCGCCGGGACCAAGCGCGGTCAGGGCATTGCCCGCAACCACTGTCTTGGCCGCCGCCACGGTGGTCGCCGCCTCCAGCGCCAGATCAAGATCGAGCGGGTCGGTCGGCGCTTGCCGAGCCGCAACATTGGAAAGCCGCCCCGAAAGATCGGCGATCAGGCGCTCTTGATCATTGATCGCCCCGGAATAGCGCAGGAAGGAAAACAGGAAGGCCAGACCCGCCACGGTTGTCAGCAGTGCCGCACCAGCCAGCGATCCGCGCCAGATCCATTTGCGCCGCTCTTCGGCAGCCCGGTCAAACAGCCCGAGCCCGGCTTCGGGAAAGATCACCTCGGTGATCAGATTGCGCAGGAAATAGGAACGCGTCTCGCCATGCGCACGGCGTTGAGGCGGTGGTGCCGAAAGCCCGAAGCCAGCCGCCATTTCGCCGACCAGCCGATCAATCGGCGAGCCTTCCTGAGTTGCCGAGGTGAAATAGAACCCCCGCAGCCAGGGGCTATCTTCATAGCGGCTTTCACCAAAGATTGTGGTGATCAGGCTTTTGAGCGGCGCTTCAGCGCGGCCCATCTGGGCCGGAAACCGAAAAATTTCGGCACGCTGCGGCAAGACGGTATCCTCGGACATCCGTGCCGCCAACCGGGTCTCGACCGTGCCCAGCAAAGCCTTGGTCTCGCGCTCGATCTCGACGCTGTCGACGCGGGCGTCGGTGGCCAGTGTCGCACCCCAGACCTGTTCGCGGTCCTGGGTGGAGAGGTCGGCGAAGAAAGGTTCAAAGCCCGGAACGAGATCGGCCTTGGTGATCATCAGATAGACCGGAAGCTGGATGCCGAGCTTTTCGCGCAGTTCAGCCAGGCGCTTGCGGATTTCGCGACCGTGGCCTTGCAACTCATCCGAGGGCCCCAGTAGCTCGCGCATCGACAGGGCCAGGATAACGCCGTTAAGCGCGCGTCGGCCGCGATGCTTTTTGAGCATGGCCAGAAAACCGGTCCATTCGGCGGCATCGACCTCAGGATCGCTGGCCTGCTGCACATAGCGCCCGGCGGTATCCACCAGCACCGCTTGTTCGGTAAAGAACCAATCGCAGTTGCGGGTGCCGCCAACCCCTTTGATATCGTCGGAAAGATCAATGGGGAAATGCAGCCCCGATTGGCGCAACGCCGTGGTCTTGCCGGTTCCCGGCGGGCCGATGATCACATACCAGGGCATGTCGCGCAGGAACTTGCGATTGCCGAGTTTGGAGCGTTTCATCTCGGCCAGAACCGATTGGAATTTGGTGTTTACCTCGGCAACATTTGCCTGACCGGGAATAGAGGGGGCTGCTGCCACAGGCTGTGCCAGTTCAGAGACAAACATCTGATTTCTGCGGGCAGACCGCAAAAGGGAAATCAACAGCGACAGCAACCAGAGAATGACGATGACACCGATGATGATCAGACGTGTCAGTTCAGTGGCAAGCGGCGTCGCTTCGCCAACAGAAATCAGCGGCCCAAAGAGCCAGATCAACGCGCAAAGCAGGACAATCCCGACCATCGTCCAGAAGAAGCGGGAAATCAGGAACCCAAAAATGGCTTTCAGCATCCGCATTGCTCAGAGCCTCTTTTCAATCTTGATTTCAACACGGCGGTTCTGGGCGCGCCCTTCCTTGGTGCCGTTGTCGGCCAGAGGTTGAGCGTCGGCACGGCCTTCGGAGCGCACGATATCGGCGGGAACGCCACCGGCGATCAGCAATCCGGCAATGGTGGCGGCACGCGCCTCGGACAGGCCCTGATTGGAGGCAAAGGGATTGGAACGCTGGACCGGCACATTGTCGGTATGCCCGATCACAGTCACTTCGCCAATCACCTCGCGGTTTTCGACGATGACTGCCGCGATTGAGGCGATCAGCGGTTCGTAGACATCGTTGAGATCGGCCTTGGCCGAGCGGAAAACTTCGGGGTTGCTGCCCTGAACCGCCAGAATGGCAAGGGCAGCGTCTTCGCGGCCCTTCAGAGCGATGAGGGTATCGCGCGGGGCTTTGGCGGCGAATTCGGGCAAGAGCTCAAAGATCACCGGTTCGATGGTGATCTCTGGCGGCGGTGCGATGGTGCTGCGAGGCGGGCGGTAAATCTCGGCGCGTTCATTAGGGGGCACTAGGGCTGCAAGGGCATAAAGCTGTTCGGCCCTGGCGGAAAGCTGCAGGCTGAAGGCCATGTAGATCGCGGTTATGACTGCGATGGTTGCAAGGGCAATGGTCCAGAGCGGCACAATGAAGCGACGTGGCGTGTCGGGGGCAGCGACGCCCTGCCAATGTGGCGAAAGCGGAGCCTGGGCCAGATCAGGATCGCGAAGCTGACGGGCGATCTGGATGCGCAGCGC
>JAOUMG010000629.1 GCA_029881635.1 Paracoccaceae bacterium
CGTTATCACACGGCTTGCGATCCGCGTCTCAATGCCTCGCAATCGCTGGAACTGGCCTTTCTTGTGGCCGAGGAATTGCAAGACCGTCGGCAGATGCAAAAAGCGGCGAGCATGTAGCCCGCCGCCGATACTCGTCACCAACTACCTTGTGGGGCGGCCAAACAGGCCGCCCTGTTTTCATTCATCAGTCTTGATCAGGCGCAGATGTGCCCGGTTGCGGGGCCCCGATGCGACGGGTTGCCCCGCAAACCTTTCCGAAGCTTCGGCAAATCCGGGCGCGTGATGGCGGGTTGTTTCATTGAAGTGTTGCGCACCGATTGGGGATATCTTCGCATCAGCCACATCAAACCGGCGCGGGGTGCGGCCAATCTTGCCTTCGGCTACCAGACAGCCCAGGGCGCGGTTGACATGACCACCATCGCTTTTGAGCGGCAGCAACAACAGCTTAGCCGCGATCCTGCCTTGTCCAAAACCCGACTGTCCCTTCAACGCCAGTTCCAATGTTGCAGGATGTGAAAATACCGCCTCGAGCATTTCGGAAAACGGTGTGCGGGCAGAGGGTATGAACAAAGTGGTGATGGGCATGCCACGAACTTCCATCCCCATCAGATCGTTCAAATGCATGCCAGCCAATCTGAAGCGGGCGATTTTGGGGGCGATACGTTCCAGAATGAAAGCATATTCCAGCGCGTGTTCGATGCCGCGGGGGTCAATTTCAGACCGGTTCGGCATGAGGCGGCCGTTGCGCAGGGCTTCCCAATAGGCGCGCACCTCTGAAATAGCGGGAAACTTCATGCCTTTTCGAATTCCTGTCAGTGGAACGATGTTGTTCCGGGGATCAAATCTATCGGTCACGTCACACCTGTCTGTCGCCGCCCCCGACGAACATTCAGGTCCCGATGCCACGTTGCTGTGGCACAAAGGGTTTGTTAACCCTAGGACCGAAATGCTTACCCAAGTATTAAGATACTCGGTTTCGCAGCGTGTTGGGGGACAAAAGTCTTAAATGGTTAAAGCCAAACTGACGTCAATGACCGGATTTGCCGCCCGTCGCGGGCAAGGGGCAGGTAGTACATGGACCTGGGAAATTCGCTCGGTCAATGGCAAGGGGTTTGATTTTCGACCGCGCCTGCCCGATTGGATCGAAGGGCTGGAGCCGGCTGTGCGCAGCGCTGTGGCGGGCATCGCCCAGCGCGGCAATATCACGCTGTCGCTGAAGCTGGTTCGGGACGCCGGCGAAGATGCCACCCGGATCAACCCTGTCGGTCTGGGGGCGGTGCTATCTGCTCTTGCAACGGTGCGGTCGGCGGCCGAAGCGCAGGGCATTCCACTATCCGACCCGACAGCCGTCGACATTCTATCGGTGCGGGGAGTGGCAGATCAGGGCGGCGAGGCGGAAGATACCGGCCCGTTACTGAAAGCATTGCTGGCCGATCTTGGGCTGGTGCTGAAAGAGTTTGGGGAAATGCGTGCGGCCGAAGGTCAGGCGCTTGCCGCTGTTATTGCGCAGCAGATCGACCGGATCGAAGAGTTGACGGCCAAGGCGCAAGTCGCCGCAGATGCCCGCCGCCCGATGATGGAACAGGCGCTCAATGATAATCTGGCGCGCATCCTGGCCGGTGCCGCCGAGGCTGACCCGGCCCGAGTTGCGCAGGAACTGGCCATGCTGGCGGTCAAGGCGGATGTCACAGAAGAGATTGATCGGCTGTTCGCACATACCGGCGCTGCCCGCAGTCTCTTGAGCGAAAAGGGCGCCGTCGGGCGCAAGTTTGATTTCCTCATGCAGGAATTCATGCGCGAGGCGAATACGCTTTGCTCAAAATCCGGCAATTCTGATCTGACGCGGATCGGGCTTGACCTGAAGACGGTGATCGACCAGATGCGCGAACAGGTTCAGAACGTGGAATGATGATGAAACGCAAGGGATTGCTAATCATCCTGTCTTCGCCTTCGGGGGCAGGGAAATCGACATTGGCAAAGCGGCTGATGGCCTGGGATCCGTCGATGCGGTTTTCCGTTTCGGCGACAACCCGGCCACCGCGCCCCGGCGAAGTCGAGGGACGGGATTATTTCTTCAAGACGCCAGATGTTTTCAAGGCAATGGTCGAACGCGGCGAAATGCTGGAACATGCCGAGGTTTTTGGCAATTTCTACGGCAGTCCGAAGGCACCGGTGGAAGCGGCCATGGCTGCGGGGCATGACACCTTGTTTGA
>JAOUMG010000630.1 GCA_029881635.1 Paracoccaceae bacterium
TATGTGATTAACTTGTGGATAACTGGTATATTTTTGTGGATAACTCAGCCTGACTTAAGAAACGCGACTTACCCTCGACGCACGCGCCGATCCAGGCGATAGAAAATTGGCGCGAACCGGCAACAGGCATCAGAACATGTCGGGGCTCCACATCAGGACACGATTGTCGCCGCTAAGGAGACTCAAATCCCTGGCCCGGTCGGCGCGGTTTATTGTTTCATGAACAGGCGTCGACGCATCCATCATCACGCCCCCGAGCGTGGCGGTAATCAATGCAGTGCTGCCGTTGGGAAGAATGAACGGGGCCCGGGTGACCAGTTGCCGCAGCCGCAAGAGAACGCTGGCCGCATCCGCGGATTTCAGGTGCGGAAGACATATGATGATTCGGTCACGACCGAAATGGTGAACCGAATCATAGGATCGCAGACAGCGGGAAAACCTCTCTGCGATCTCCGTCACGGAATGCCCGACGAACCGCCCGAAACTGGAATCGGGCGCGCAGACCGCCACGCAGCAACTGTTGGAGCCGGCGGCCACGCGCTCCTGTTCAGCCGCCAGGCGTGTAGCCAGAACAAGCAGATCCTTATTGACCGGGAGGGGAGCCTGGTCGACCCTCCGGTTAGCTGGCCCGCCCAGTTCGATTCCGGGGGATTCCTGACCGGCCGAACCATATGCTGGCCCGATATTCGCGCCACGCCTTTGCGCAACAGGGGTATCGGTCAAAGAAAACATCGCACTCCCCCTGCCGCTTCCACCGGCCTCGACATATCCGCCAAACGACCCGTTACTTTCTTTTTCCGCTGCTTCGCGAAACTTGCCCATATAAGAACTCCCCATGACCGGAAAATCCGGCGATCAGTTTCCGTTGCCAATATTTCCAATATCCAACCGGCACTCCGGGCCTGCCAGAATTGCTTAACAAACCGTTACCACAACGATTGCCCGTCGGTATTATTCCGGGGCGGCCCAAACATTTTGCCACTGCTGATAAGACAATTGGACGGCGCCACCGGCCCCGGTCCGCCCACTACCCCCGTTCATCCCGTGGCGGGTGGCCGAAATGATCCTTGTAGGCGCGTGAGAAATGGGCCGGGGAGGCGAAGCCGCAGGCAAGCGCCACTTCCATGACCGGCAGGCGCGTCTGGCCCATCAGGATACGGGCGCGCCGCAGGCGCAGGTCCAGGTAATAGCGGGTGGGCGTGCAGCCGAGCGCGCGGCGGAACAGGCGTTCGAGCTGGCGTTCCGAAATCCCGGCGATGCGAGCAAGTTCCCGCGATGGCAGCGGTTCCTCGAGGTTTTCCTCCATCGCCGTGATGACCGCTTCCAATTTCGGGTCGGTAACGCCCAGGCGCCGGCCAAGCGCCATACGCTGGGCATCTTCGGCCGGGCGGATTCGTTCATGGATGAACTGTTCTGAAATATCGACGGCCAACGCATGGCCAAAGCGCAGCCCGATCAGATGCAGCATCATGTCGAGCGCGGCCGTGCCGCCGGCACAGGTCAGCCGCCCCCGGTCGGTTTCGAACAGGCTGGTGCGGCAGTCGACCTCAGGGAAATCCTCGGCGAAGGCATCGCGCCATTCCCAGTGAACGGTGGCGCGATGCCCATCCAGCAAGCCGGCGCGCGCCAGCAGCCAGGCGCCGGTGTCCAGCGCGCCCATCGTGGTCCCCGCTACCGCCAGCCGGCGGAACCAGGCGCCGGTGGCACGATCCAGTGTGGCCAACGGTTCATGGCTGGCGCAAACGAACAGGGATGACAGACGAGGCGTGTCGGCGATCGAACCTTCGGCCAGCACGGCCATTCCGTTACTGGCCTCTACGGGCGCGCCATCGCGCGAGAAGACCCGCCAGCGGAACAGTTCGCGCCCGCTGATCAGATTGGCGACACGCAAGGGCTCCAGCGCCGACGAAAAGGCCAGCATGGAAAACTTCGGCACCAGGAAGAAACCGATCGGCACCGGCCCCTGCCCGCCTCCACCACTGTTCGTCTGATCCATTACCGCCTCCGAGTGTGTCGGAAATTATCATAGCTCAGTCGGAAAAACAAAAATATTCCCGGATCATATCCACCAATATGCTGCGCTTGCGGCGAGCGGGCCGCCCACAAACGCCTACGAGAGAGGAATGACATGAATACCGACGTCATCATTGCCTGTGCGGTCACCGGGTCCGGCGACACGGTCGGCAAACATCCCGCCATCCCGGTCACCCCG
>JAOUMG010000631.1 GCA_029881635.1 Paracoccaceae bacterium
CAAGACCAAGCAATGCGTGCGCCCAGCAATTTCGCCATGCCTGCCTCCAGATCGCAGCGCTTGCCGTGATCCTTTTGCCAGGCGGAATGATAGGTCAATTGCCGGGCGATCATGATCTCGACGGCCATCATCGCCAGTTTTCCCGCCACACGCGGAAATTCAATCAGGAATTTGCCGAATTGCTTGCGGTCCTCGGCATATTTCATACCCGCTTCCAGCGCTGACTGCGCCACGCCGATCGCCCGTGCGGCTGTCTGGATACGGGCACTTTCAAATGTCTGCATCAGTTGCTTGAAACCCTGGCCTTCCACACCGCCCAGAAGGTTTTCTCCCTTCACGCGGAACCCGTCAAAACCCAGCTCATATTCCTTCATGCCCCGGTACCCGAGAACCTCGATCTCGCCGCCAGTCATCCCCGGCGTCGGGAAAGGGTCGCTATCCGTGCCCGGCGTCTTTTCGGCCAGAAACATCGACAGACCTTTGTAATCTGTCGTGTCGGGGTCGGTGCGGGCCAGCAAAGTCATGACATGCGTACGCGCGGCATGGGTGATCCAGGTCTTGTTGCCGGTCACGACGTAATCTGCGCCGTCTTTCACGGCACGGGTGCGCAGCGATCCAAGATCAGATCCGGTATTCGGTTCGGTAAACACGGCAGTGGGAAGGATCTCGCCACTCGCCAGCGCAGGCAGCCACTGGGCTTTTTGCGCATCCGTCCCGCCGCACAGGATCAACTCGGCGGCAATCTCAGACCGCGTGCCCAGCGATCCGACGCCGATATAGCCGCGCGACAATTCCTCGGACACAACCACCATCGAGGCCTTGGATAGCCCCAGCCCGCCAAACTCTTCTGGTATGGTCAGGCCGAACACACCCATTTCGGCAAGCTCTTCGATGATCTGCATCGGAATAAGTTCGTCGTTCAGATGCCAGCCATGGGCGTTGGGCACCACACGGTCTTCGGCGTAGCGGCGGAACTGATCGCGGATCATTTCCAGCTCATCATCCAGCCCGCTGGATCCAAATGTGGCACGCCCATGATTGTCGTGCATGAGAGCGACCAGACGGGACCGAGCGGCAGAGGTGTTTGCCATGGCCAGCAGGTTGGCGATTTCCGAGGTTTCGGCAGGCCAGGTCAGATCAAGGTCTGCAAGACGCGCAACCTCGTTCTGGCTCATCGGGATGCCGCCCTTGACCTGCGCCAGATATTCGCCAAAGCCTATCTGCAGGATCAACTGTTCCATTTCACCGAATTTGCCTTCGGCTTGGGTCCGCACGGCCCAGGCATGCAGTTGACGCAGCGCTTCGACATAGGTCGCGAGCCAGGACAACGCATGGGCTGCATATTGGTTTTCTTCCAGTGCGGCGGCGGAAACCCGGCCATTCTGGCAGACCCGCCCGCGCAATCCGGTGGTCGCCTCCGCCAGCAGCCTCTCAACCGGTTTCAAGGATGCACCTGTCAGGGCAACAATATCGGCAAGGCCAGCCTTCGTTGGCAATTCCGCCCCGTCATGTGCCATGGGTCATCTCCTTTTCTGCAGCAGCATCGTCATAGGGATTTTGCAAGTGCAGCGCAATATTAATTCACGATTAATGCATGTGCAGCATGAAAATGTCGCAATGGATTTCCCTGATGCCCTCACCCGCGCAGAGGGTTATAGGACCATTGCACCCGCCCGAAAAGGACACACTGTGTTTGGACATGACCTCACGACATTGATGTTGGCGGCGCTCGTTGCCATTTGTGCGGGTTTCGTCAAGGGCGCCGTCGGCTTTGCCATGCCGATGATCATGATCTCGGGCATCGCCTCTTTTCTGCCCGCAGAACAGGCGCTTGCGGCACTCATTCTACCAACTCTGGTGACCAATCTCATTCAATCCCTGCGTGACGGAGTGGGTGCGGCGCTACGGTCGATATGGGATTTCCGGTGGTTGATCGGGACAATTTGCCTGTTGATCGCCCTGTCATCGCAACTGGTGCCGTTTATATCGCAGCCGCTGCTGCTGGCGTCGCTGGGGATCCCGATCGTGGCCTTTGCCGTTTCCCAACTCCTGGGTCATCAGATCAGGTTCGACCCCCGAAACCGCACCCGCGCCGAGGTTTTGGCAGGCATTGTCGGCGGTTTTTACGGAGGGCTTTCCGGTATCTGGGGGCCTCCGACCATCGCACTGCTGACATCGCTTCGCGTTGAAAAGCGCGAAAACATGC
>JAOUMG010000055.1 GCA_029881635.1 Paracoccaceae bacterium
AAAGATCAAGATCCCAGGGCCAGCAGAAATGGTGCGACACGTGGCTATCCAGCAGCCCGAGCCTGGGTTTAAGGGCGCTGGTCGCCATTTCTTTCAACATTCGGCCAAAGGGATACACCGGCTAACCTCCAATTCGCTTTTGCAAGCCACTGCCCAATGTTGACGTTCACGTCAATCAGCGACGTCGCGTTAGGTAGTTGCAGCGCTGTCTTTCACGCATTACCTGTGTTCCGAACAGGAATAGTCGGAGTTACCAATGGTTTCGCTTTTTCAGGCGATCATGCTGATCCTCAATGTGATTTGGTTCATCATGATTGCCCATATCATCATGTCGTGGCTGATCAGTTTTCAGGTGCTTAATACACGCCAGCCGATGGTCGCCCAGATCTGGTATGGGCTGAACCGTCTGTTGGAACCGGTCTATGCACCGATCCGCCGGTTTCTGCCTCAGACCGCGGGGCTTGATCTGGCGCCTTTGGTAGCTTTCATCGCCCTGATCATCATTCGCCAGACGTTGGCAAACAATGCCAGCTTTTTCTACGGCTACTGATGCTTGTCCCTGACGCGCCCATATGAAATTGTAGGGCTGTCGAGCAAATCAATAACCCCAAAGGGACTATGCAGCGCGCCGAGGATCTTCTTGCCTCAGTCTTCGGATTCGCCGGTTTTCGCCCCGGACAGGCCGAGATTGTCGAGGCTGTTAAAAACGGTGACAATGTTCTGGCCATCATGCCTACCGGTGGTGGCAAATCGCTTTGCTTTCAACTTCCCGCCCTGCTGCAAGATGGTGTGACTGTGGTCATATCGCCCTTGATCGCGCTGATGCGCGATCAGGTTCGCGCCCTGAAAGAAGCCGGGGTTGAGGCAGGCGCGCTGACCTCGGGCAATACCGAGGAAGAGACCGAGGATGTCTTTACCGCCCTCGATGAACGCCGTTTGAAATTGCTGTATATGGCACCGGAACGTCTGGCCTCTGGTGGCACATTGACGCTGCTGCGCCGTGCTGGTGTGACCGCTATTGCCGTGGATGAGGCACATTGCGTGTCGCAGTGGGGGCATGATTTTCGCCCCGATTACCTGCGTATCGGCGAATTGCGGCGGGCACTGAATGTTCCGCTGGCGGCCTTCACAGCCACCGCTGATGAAGAAACCCGCGCTGAAATCATCACGCGGCTCTTTGACGGCATTGCCCCTTCGACTTTTCTGCGCGGGTTCGACCGGCCCAATATTCATCTGGCATTCGAGGTCAAGGACCAGCCCCGCCGCCAGATCCTCGATTTCGCCGCGGCCCGGCGTGGCCAGTCCGGCATCGTTTACTGCGCCACACGCGCCAAAACCGAAACGCTGGCGGGTGCCTTGCGTGAGGCCGGGCACGTGTCTTGCCACTATCACGGCGGCATGGACGCGGAAGACAGGCGCGTGGTCGAAGCGCGGTTCCAACGGGAAGACGGGTTGATTGTCACAGCCACCGTGGCCTTCGGGATGGGCATCGACAAACCGGATATCCGCTGGGTTGCCCATGCCGATCTGCCTAAATCAATCGAGGCCTATTATCAGGAAATCGGTCGCGCAGGCCGTGACGGTGCGCCTGCGGAAACGCTAACGCTTTATGGCCCCGATGACATTCGTCTGCGCCGAACACAGGTGGATGAAGGCTTGGCGCCAGCAGACCGAAAGTCCGCAGACCACACAAGATTAAATGCTCTTCTGGGTCTGGCAGAGGCCACCGCTTGCCGCCGCCAAAAGCTGTTGGCCTATTTCGGCGAAACGTCCAGCGCCTGCGGCACCTGCGATCTGTGCGATTGTGCGCCCGATGTTTTCGACGGCACCGAAGCGGTGCGCAAAGCGTTGTCGGCCATCTTGCGCACCGGCGAAAGCTTTGGCGCGGGCCACCTCATCGATATCCTGCTGGGCAATGCCACCGACAAGGTCGTCGCGCGCGGCCATCAGGACCTGCCGACATTTGGCGTGGGTAAGGATCTGACGCGGTCCCAGTGGCAGGCTGTCTTTCGCCAAATGATGGGCCACGACCTGATCCGCCCCGACGCTGAGCGCTACGGCGCATTTCGCATGACAGATGCCGCGCGCCCGATTTTGCGCGATGAAGCCAGAATTACCCTGCGCCAGGACACCATTCGCAAGGCTGTTGCCAAGCCCCGCGTCCGGTCACTTGTTTCGGAGGACGACGCACCACTTCTATCCGCTCTCAAAGCCAAGCGCAGGGCGCTGGCCGAGGCAGCGCGGGTACCTGCCTATGTAATTTTTCCCGACCGCACGTTGATTGAGATGGCTGAGAAACGGCCCGGAACCTTGGACGAGATGATGCAGATCAGCGGCATCGGCGCCAAAAAGCTCGAAAAATACGGATCGCAGTTTCTGGAAGTGATTACCGGAGCAGATGAACCGGTACACCCCGCGAGGCGCAAGTTGGCGGGCCAGCCAGCAGGTACTGTGTTTGACCGCCTCTTGGTGGCACAAGCCGAACTTGCCCGTGGTTATGACGGGACCGGCAAACACCTCACCTGTACAAGTTCCACTTTGCGCAAACTCGCCGAAACCCGCCCGCGTACCCTGTCAGAAATGGGAAAGATCGGCGGCCTTGGTGATCAGAAGATCGAACGGTTCGGTCAGGCCTTTCTGGATATACTCACGGACGTCTGAAAAGGGTCGTGATGCATGTGGTCCAACGCCCACTTTTGGCCAAGCATCGGGAAATGCCCGTGCAAGGATCATCCCGCACCGCCACCCGCCGTCGGATCGTGCCGGATCGGTTTTGCATCTTCTGGATGGAACTCTTCTATTTTTCCGGTGATTTCTGCCTTTCTCAGCGGCTTTGTCAGGTAATGATCCAGACCGGCGGCAAATATGGAATCGCTATCACCATCCATGGCATGAGCCGTCAGCGCGACAATTGGCACGCGCGGAAGCATTTTTTCCTGCTCGATCTTGCGGATTTCTCGGGTCGCTTCGCGTCCATCCATCTCGGGCATGGAGATGTCCATAAAGATCATGTCCGGTCTGTAACTTTGCCACAGCTCCAACGCTTCGCGCCCGTTGCCAGCAAAGCGCAACTCGATATCCAATGACTGAACCATCTTGCTGAAGACAAGCTGGTTGGTCCGGTTATCCTCTGCCGCCAGAACCCGCATTTTGCGTCTTTCAACTGGCGCCGGGGTTGGGATAACCACGTCGTCCGGCGGTGTATCGGTGCCGCGAGAGGCGGAGAGTTCCTGTAACCTGCGGTAGAGATCGCGGCGCAGAATGGGCTTTTGCAGCACGCCTGCCAGATCTTCACTGCCTTCGCCCGCCGCATCGGGATTGGACGACAACAGCACTATTGGCGCAGTGAAACCGGAGGCCTTCAACTCTGCCGCAAAGGTCAAACCGTCCATCTCGGGCATTTCATGGTCTGTCAGAACCAAATCGTAGCTTTCGGAACTTCGGATTGCTTCCAGCGCATCCGGGGCTGACCGGCAAGACGTAACAGTCAAGCCATAGGTCTGTAGCTGACGTTCCAGGATCACCCTGTTGATCTGGATATCATCGACGATCAGTGCGCGTTTCAGCACGATCGGCGGGCCTGACTTTTCGGGCGCGCCACTGGGTTCGTCGGGCGTCAGCGTGATACTGAATCCAAAACAGGACCCCTGACCAAACTCACTTTCCACCCATACGGATCCGCCCATCAGTTCGACCAGCTGGCGGGTAATCGCCAGCCCAAGCCCCGTACCCTCAAATTTACGGTTTGATTGGTCTTCAACCTGATTGAACTGGCCAAAAACGTGATCAATATATTCTGGTGGAATACCAATCCCGGTGTCTTCGATTGTGACATGCAGGTCAAATCGTCCTTCAGGCAGTTCGATCCCCACGACCCGCGCCAGAACATGGCCAGACTCGGTGAATTTTACCGCGTTACCCAGAAGATTGGTTAGAATCTGCCGCATCCGCCCCGGATCGGCGATAAAGCGCGTCGGAAGAAAAAGATCGAAATCAACCAGCAGCTTGACGCCCTTCTTGCGCGCGCTGGGCTGCAGCAACAGAATAATTTCGTGCAGGCACCGTTCGAAATCAAACGGTTCAGGATAGAGGCGCAGCTTTTCTGCCTCGATCTTTGAGAAATCAAGCACGTCATTGATGATCGTCAGCAACGCCTCGCCCGAAGATTTGATCGTTTCGGCAAAGAGGCGCTGTTCATCACCAAGATCGGTTTCACACAACAGATCCGCCATGCCGACCACGCCGTTCATGGGCGTGCGTATTTCATGGCTCATGTTGGCCAGAAAGGCGGATTTTGCCAGATTGGCCGCTTCGGCCTTTTTTCGGGCTTCTTCTAGTTCCGCCTCACGGGCGATCGTTTCGGTTATGTCAAGCGTGAGAGAAACCAGATCACCAAGCTCGCCGCGCCGGTCCACCAGCTTCAGATGGCGACCGTCGGTCAGGCGGATCACCTTCGGATCAATCAGCTGACGCTGGAGACGGGCTGTCATTTCATGGCGCCAGTCATGGGCATCACTATCCTCAAGGTCAATGATGCCATCTCGTGCCAGCGTTTGAACAATCGTGTCATAATCCACACCCAGATCGATACCGCTTTGCGCCCCGAAAAGTGACAGATAGGCCCGGTTGGCGACAACCAGCCGCAGCTTGCTGTCAAATACGGCGAAACCATCCTGAATGGTTTCAAATGCCTCCCAAAGGCGTCGTTGCGCGATCTCGGCGGCGGTATTGGCACGTTCAAGATCTGAAAGAACCGCCGAGTTCTGGCCTTTCAGTGCCTCGGTTTCATTGCGTGCGGATTCCAGCCCCTGCCGCTGTTCAACGATCTGGTTCGAGAGCGACCGCGCGTGTTGTGACAACTGCTGGTTCGCGGCAGAAAGCTCCCTTTTCTTTTGCTCCAGCAGACGCTCGGCGGCCAGGCGCGACCGGCGCTCTTTCGCCAGTTTTTCCGCGATACTCAAATCCCGCCTCCGGCCTGCCTGTCAACTGCTTGGGTCTTGCAAACGTCACAATGGACGAGCCGGGTGAACGAAGCCTTAAATCGCCCCGCCCACGACAGAATTCGCCCGGACGCTTGCTTGCCATCAAACCCCTTGCCGTGTCAGCATTGCACCATAGTCAGCCAAAGGAGAATCCGATGCGGTTGCAGGTTTCAGCCATTCTCGCGGCGGTAATGTTTTTCGCCACGACAGCTCCGGCGCAGGAACGGAAATTCATTCCTGATCGGCGCGCAGTCCTGACCGAAAATGCTGATCTGCTTGGCACGGATATCCGGCATATATTCGACACAACCCTGGAGGCCTGCGAACAGGCCTGCCTTTCTGACAATGCCTGTACTGCTTTCACCTTCAATGCACGGTCCAATGCCTGTTTTCCCAAAAGCGCTGTAAGCGAGCAGGCTTTTTACCAAGGGGCCATTTCAGGATGGATCCGCCCGGCGGCAGCCGGGGCGGCGGCGTTGTCCCAGCGCCGGGCAGCCGAGCTTTCGTTTCTGGTTGATGCCGATTTTCAGGCCGCCTTTGGGCAGGCCCGCGGTCTGGCGAAAGAACATGTGACCGGTGATCAAACCGAAGGTGATCTGCTTGCGGCCATGGCCGAGAGGCGCAGCAATGGCGATTTGGCCGCGGCATCCAGAATTCAAGGGGCCGCGCTGAACCTGACCGACAAGGCCGACCATTGGGCAGAATATGCCCGCCTGCTTTTGGCGATACCCAGCAACAACAACGATACCAGGCGACAACTGGCCTCCCGCGCGTTCAGCGCTTCGGTCAATGCCTATCTGCGGGCGGACAACAACGGCTTGCAGGCAACGGTGCTGGGGTTCATGGCGCAGGCCTTCGAGAGGGTCGGTCGTGGCCGGGCTATGATCCCCGCCCTCAGACTGGCGCAAGACCTGCAGCCCAGGGATGACATTGCTGCCCTTCTCGACGACGCCGTCGGAAAATACGGCTTTCGGATCATAGAGCACGAGGTGCAAAGCGATACCGCCCAGCCCCGCATTTGCGCGGTTTTCAGCGAGGATCTCGTACGGGTAGGAACGGATTATGCACCTTTTGTGAAGCTGGCTGAAACCGGTCTCAGCATCGATACGTCGGGTCGGCAGGTTTGTGTCACCGGTGTGGAACATGGTCGCCGCTATGCCGTGACATTCCGTCAAGGGCTGCCCGCGGCCAGCGGTGAAGCGTTGGCCAAGGATGTCACGCTGAACCTGTATGTTCGTGACCGGACACCTGCGGTACGTTTCCCCGGGCGCGCCTATATCCTGCCACGCGTGGCCGAAGCGGGGATTCCTGTTGAAACCGTGAATACTGACACCCTCAACCTCGTGCTGCTGCGTGTCTCTGACCGAAATCTGATCCGCGCCATTCAAAGCGATTATTTTGGTCGCCCGCTGGATTACTGGTCAGCAGAGGGGTTTCGCACCGATGTTGCCGAAGAGGTCTGGAAGGGTACGGGCGATGTCGCGATGGAGGTTAATCGCGATATGGTCACCCGGCTGCCACTGGGCGATGCGTTGGACGAACTCGGCCCGGGTATTTACGCGCTTCAGGCCAGTGTGCCGGGGCTGGACCCTTACGATAATCCGCCAGCAACGCAGTGGTTCGTCATCTCGGATATCGGCCTGACAACACTGTCAGGCACCGACGGCCTGCACATATTCACCCGCTCTTTCGCCGATGTTTCGGCCACCGAGGGCGCAATGGTCACATTGATATCACGGGCCAATGCGGTAATCGGGACGGCCCGAACCGATGCCAATGGCTATGTGCGTTTCACGGCAGGTCAGACCGCCGGACGCGGTGGTGCTGCCCCGGCATTGGTGACAGTTGAAAAGGGCGATGACTTCACCTTCCTGTCGTTGACAGAGCCCGAGTTTGATCTTTCAGATCGGGGTGTGGCGGGCCGTGAACCCTCTCCGCCCATTGACGTCTTTTTAGCCACAGATCGGGGGGCTTACCGCCCGGGTGAAATGGTCAATGCCACGATACTGGCCCGCGACAGCAGGGCTGACGCCATCGAAGGTCTGCCCCTGACCGCGAAGCTGCTGCGTCCTGATGGCGTGGAATATACGCGTATGCTTTTGCAGGACATTGGTGCAGGTGGCCATATTGCCGCCCTGCCTCTGGCCGATACGGCACCGCGCGGTACCTGGCGCCTTGATGTCTTCGCGGAAGAAACCCGGACGCTCGCCTCGCAGTCCTTCCTGGTCGAGGATTTCCTGCCGGAACGGATTGATTTCAATCTCACTCTTCCCGACGGGCCAATCAAGATCACCGATTCACCTGAACTTGCGGTTGAGGCCCGATACCTCTTTGGGGCGCCGGGCGCAGATCTGGCTATCGAGGGTGAATACAGGGTTTCGGCAGTTTCCGGTCTCGATGCCTTTCCGGGTTACCAGTTCGGTCGCTATGACGAACCATTTTCACCTTACACCGACAGTTTGGTTGATGTGGGTAGTACAGACGCAAACGGCGAGGCTTCGATCCCCATCGACTTTCCCGACTTGGGCGAAGCGGCCAACCGGCCGCTTGAGGCCACAATCAATCTGCGCCTGAAAGAAGGTTCTGGCCGGCCCGTCGAGCGACGGATCACACGCCAGATGCTGCCCGCCACGCCGGTGATTGGCCTGAAACCGGGCTTTGACAGCGGAGTGGTGCCGGAAGGCGATGAGGTAAAGTTCAGCATTATCGCCGTCGGTCCGGATATGGCCCCGGCTGCCATGGACGTGCATTGGACGGTCAACCGGGTAGAACGGCGTTACCAGTGGTATTCGCTTTACGGTCAGTGGAACTGGGAGGTGACCACAACGCGCACCCGTGTCGCCGAAGGCGATCTGAGCCTGACAGCGGACGGCCCGCAGATGATGACAGCGCCGGTGGAATGGGGCAATTATGAGCTTGTGGTCGAAACGCGCGGAGCCAATTACACATCCGCATCGGCTGAATTCGACGCGGGCTGGTATGCACCCGCCAATGCCAGCGATACACCCGATACGCTGGACATATCGCTTGACCGGCAAGCCTATCGTCCCGGTGATACTGCCTCACTGCGGATTGTGCCTCGTGCCGCCGGGGTGGCGCTGGTCACCGTCGTTTCCAACCGCCTCATTGATATGAAGGCGGTAGCGGTCGCCGAAGGTGAAAACCTCATCCCGCTTAACGTGACAGATGACTGGGGTGCAGGCGCTTATGTAACCGCCTCGGTCCTGCGACCTATGGACATTTCTGCGGGCCGCACGCCTGCGCGGGCGCTTGGACTTTCCTATGCGCCGGTTGATCCCGGTCCCCGGCGCCTGACCGCCAGCTTTGAGATGCCGCAAGAGATCGATCCACGCGGTCCGCTGCCAGCTGTGTTAAAGGTGGATGGCATTGCACCAGGCGAGGCTGCTTTTGCGACTATTGCGGCCGTAGATGTCGGTATCCTGAACCTGACAGGCTACCAGCCGCCAAACCCCGAACATCACTATTTTGGCCAGCGCAAACTCGGCATGGCG
>JAOUMG010000632.1 GCA_029881635.1 Paracoccaceae bacterium
CAGGATCTGAACGACCATCAGATGCGAACCTGGGCCGCCCTGCAAACCGCTCTGCGCCAGATGATCGACCGTTTCGATCCGGCTCAGTTCGAGACCGAAGTCGACGCTGCAGGGCTGACCAAAACCTTGCTCGCCGGGGGCCGCAACGCGCGCCTTTGGCAACTCTACAGCGAGCGATACCGCGAAATTGCGATTTCCGCCGAGGACCGTTTCCTTGGTGCAGTTGGTGCTGATTTCAGAGACGCATATGAAGGCAACAGGAGGACGAAAAATGATTGACCGACGCAACTTCCTCATTGGTTCCGGAGCATTGGGGCTGGTTTCGGCCTGCACACCGACGGCCGGAGCGGTGACCTTGGTGGCCACGGCCACGCCCGGGATGAACCCCGGACCGGACGGCGCAGACCGCCCCTTGACGCTGCATATTGTGCAGCTGCGCGGTGCCGGAGTCTTCGACAGCGCCGATTTCTTCGCGCTGCAAAACCCGTCCGCCGCGCTTGGCGGCGATCTGGTCAAGGCCGAGCAAATGGTTCTGGCCCCGGGGGGCACCGCAAATAAAACCCTTGCATTGGAACCTTCAACTTCGATGATCGGTGTCATCGCCGGGTTCCGCGATCCGAGTGGCAAGGCGTTCCGGGTCAAGAGCGTTGTATCGCCAACGGCCACGGTCTCTTTCGCCATCGTGGCCGGACCGGGCGGCATCACATTGCGCCCGGCATGAACGCCGGGAGCAGGGAAACAGGGGACAGGCATGGCGGATAGCAACAAGGTGGTCTGGTCCGAGGGCCTGTTTCTGAGAACGCAGCATTTCCAGCAGCAGGATCGCTATGCCGAAAGCCTGCTGCGCGGCGCGCTACTGGCCGCGCCGTTGCAGGCCTATGGGTTTTCGTCGCTGGAACTGGATCAGGCGGCGCTCGACGCAGGGCGTTTGTCGATTGCCACTGCGGCGGGGCTGTTCCCGGATGGCACCCCGTTCTCGATCCCCGACGGCATGGTCGCGCCCGCCTCGATCGCCGTCAAAGGCGACGGCAGTGCCGGGATCGTTTCTATCGCCATTCCGGCGGAACAACGCGGGTCCGCCAGCATCGATCCGGCCCATGGCGAACCCTCTGGCGCGCGCTATCGCGGCAGGCTGACATCTGTGCGCGATGCCGTGCGCGGAGGTGCCGATGCCGAAGAGATCGAAGTGGCCGACCTGTCGGCACGGCTGATCGGCCCGGGCGAGACGACCGCAGGTTTCACTGTTCTGCCTCTGGCACGGATTGACGGGCTTAGGGCCGATGGTTCGGTAGCGCTGGTCGATGGCTATCTGCCGCCCGCCCTACTGATCCGGGTGGCCCCCTGGTATGCAGGTCTGTTGCAAGAGCTTGTCACTGGGCTTGAACGGATCGCCGAAGCGCATGGCGGTCTGGTGCGCGGCGGCGCGGGCCGCTCGGTCGAGAACCTGCTGATCCTCGAATTGGCCAATGCGGCCAGCCCGCAGCTTGCCCATCTTCTGGCGCAAAACCTTGTCCATCCCGCGGTGCTGTTCGGCGAGTTGGCCGGGCTTGCGGGGCGGATGGCCACCTATGGTTCCTCGTCGCGCCGACTGACGGATTTGCCGGTCTATGACCATAATGACCCGCAACCGGCCTTTGCGGCACTTGCCGACACTTTGCGCTCGATGGTTCTGTCGCTGCGCCATGTGGAGCCGAAGTCGCGGGCCTTGCCGGTCGCACGCCATGCGCAGAATGTCTGGAAAGTTCGCATCGACAACCCCGAGATCCTGAAATCGAGCCGCATCGTGCTGCGGATCGGTTCAGAAATGTCGGACGAGAGCCTGCGCAAGATCTTTGCCGGTCAGGCCACTGTCGGCGCCGCCGATGAGTTCGAGAAACTGTGGAAGTCGCGGCTGCCAGGTATCGTTCTCAAACCGCTGCATTCGCAGCCGCGCGAGATCCCCTATGACGGCGAGCGGCTCTGTCTGGAACTCGATCAGAAATCCGAACACTGGACCCAGCTGCTTGACGCGCCCGGGTTTGTGATCGGCGTTTCCGGAAAACTTGACCGTGAGCCGGAAATCGACTGCTACGCAGTAAGCAGGTAGGACAATGAGAGACAAGGACGACCCTTTTGGACTGTCAAACGATGCCGGGCGCACCCGCATCCGTCCGGTTCGGGGTGAGCGTTCGCAAGGGTCTGCGACTGCGGGCCGCGCTGCCGT